>NZ_KV817549.1:37752-49735 GCF_001814685.1 Prevotella sp. HMSC077E09
CGGGATAGCCCAGCATGGCACTCATCGCACGACATAACATTCATTGTCATCGTATAATAATAGATAATCCGTAGAACAATATATACCCAATCATCTGACAATCTCTATTAAATCCCGCTGTAACTTGCCTCACTTTACCATGCAACTTGACGCTAATTACACTGTAACTTGAGTCACTTTGCACGGTAAAATGACTTTAGTTGTGCGGTGATTAGCGTCAGATTGCAGCATAAGATGATAGGAGTGATGGTGTCAATGCCCTAAAATGGCTTCGCTCAAGCATGGAAAGTGCGTTTTCATTTCTGTTTGGTGGTGTCCGGAAGTGTTAAAAACCGGATAGGTTTCTTTACATGAAAGTGGAACGTTTCAAGTGAGAAAAAATACTTTCAGACTTATAGAAAGAGAAAGAAAAAATGTATCTTTGCAATCAGAATTCAAGAAGATAATTATTAAAGAAGCTTTGTCTTTTGCCTATAGGCTGTGAGATGAAGCTGGTTCTCAATTTTCGTTTCCTAAGAATTATATTATGGAGTCATTCGTTGAGCATATATTTGTGCTGTTAGGAGCATCCGCATTGGTGATTGCTGTCTTCTTTCTTGTCTTTCATTTTTCGCCTGTCCGCACGCTCCCCAGTATGGTAACGTTGCGCGTAAAGGCCATTCTGGGCATTCTGGCAGCTACGTTTCTCACCGTCGTGAGTGTTGTTTTGTCAGTCCGTTACAACCACGAATTGCAACAACTTTTTCCTAATATCTTCGAGTATGGAGTGCTTCCGGCAGTGTCTTTGGGTGCAGTAATTCTGCTTTCGTTTTTAATATGCTTCGTTTTCAAGTATGAAAAGGCTGTGTGGTTGCATCGCAATCCCAAACGAAGTAGATTGATGTTGCAGGCAGTCAATCATACATTCAAAGTCAAAGGGGTGTCAATAGGCAGCATTGATGGTATAAACAATGGGCGCGGTATAAGCTTTTCATGGTTTGACGGACGCTTTATTGCTGCGGGAAAGCATAAGGTAACGTTTCAATTCTATACCTATCGGAAGCTTAGGCGATATGCTGCCATGGACATTGTCTATACGAAAGACATCACCATGGAGTTCCTCCCGGGCGCTGTTTACATGGTTGAAGCGCGCCCGGGGAGTAAGAATTTCTATGTCACAAGAGACATGAAACGGAGCATATAGCAAGCTGTGCCGACTTAAAAGGCCGGCGCATGCCTGCTCATGGATACATACTTCGAGCCTCCCTCTTCTTTAGGGAACCGGCAGTTGCTGTTCGTTGAGCTTACAAAACGAGGATAGCAAAGAGTTGGAGTGACTCTCCTTTCTACAAGATTTGCTCGGCGTGAGCCTTCACTTTGATTTCTTTTGGTCCGATGATGCGGGTCACTGTGCCCTCGGTATCCGTGATAAAGGTGGTGCGGTACACGCCCATGTATGTGCGTCCGGCCATCTTTTTCTCGCCATATACACCGAGTTCCTGTACGAGTTTGAGTTCTGTGTCGCAGAGAAGTGGGAAAGGAAGGTTGTATTTTTCAATGAACTTATGGTGCGATTTGGCATCCTGTGTGCTGCATCCCAACACGGCATAACCTTCTGAAATGAAGCGCTTGTAGTTGTCACGGAGGTTACAAGCCTCGTTGGTACAGCCTGGGGTAGAGTCCTTCGGATAGATGTACAGCACTAATTTCTTGCCATTAAAATCACTCAGTTTCCATTCCTTACCGTCTTGGTCAACGCCTAAAACCTCGGGAAGTCTTTGTCCTATTTCAATCATACGTTATGAGTTTATGTTTGTTTTCCTATGTCAGCCGTTGCCGAAAGTGGCAGTTAGCCTGTCATGGACAAAGATACGATTTCTTATTGACACTTTCAACCTTTTCCAAGATAATTTATCTCATGGGATTAAACAATGGTGAATTTGAGAAAAAAGACGTCATGAAGAGATGCAAAACAGAAAAGATTGCTTATCTTTGTAGCAGATAAAGGTAACGATTATGGAAACAACTGTATTCAATCCTACCCAGATTCATTTGTTGAAAATGTTTGAAATTGACAAATCAGAAGAGGGACTTGAAGAACTGAAAGAAGTGCTTTATCACTATTATTCTAAAAAAATGAATAAGGCACTTGATTGGTTATGGGATACCGGACAGCTTGACCAAAAGCGCCTGGACGATATTAATGAAACCGATTTTCACGCATTGTAGGAAACATGCGCATAGTACTTGATACAAATTGCCTGATACAAAGCGTGTCACCTCGCAGCAAATACCATGCTGTGTGGGAGTCCTTTGTATCGGGAGAAAATCGACTTTGCATAACAAATGAAATCATTGAAGAGTATATTGAGATTCTCCAAAAGCTTGTAGGATATGAGGTTTCAGAGTATATTGTGAAGACTATTTATCAACAGTCCATTTACAGAATTCTTCACACCTTATTATCATTTTGAACTTATCAAGGCTGATCCTGATGACAATAAGTTTGTTGATTGTGTGATTGTTGCCCATGCAAGATATGTTGTAACCAATGATCATCACTATGATGTACTAAAAGAAATTCCATTCCCTAAAGTGCAGATTATCTCCATTCAGGATTTTATGAAAGTTGTAGGTGGCTTGTAATGTGTTGCTGTGAATAGTTGATTTTGCTATATTCTCATTGATTTTTATTTAAGTAACGCAAGTAAAAGAGTCGTAATATCTCCTGAATATCCTAATTTCCTCCTACTGGTTTATGGTTGTTTGAATATAAAATGCGGGTGAAGTTCATCGCCGTAATGTGGCTGATAGCTGAAACCTGCTTCGTTGAAGGCAAGGAGTTCATCGGGCTGGTGCCATTTGTTTTGGATGATGCAGCGTGTCATGGCGCCGCGACAACGCTTGGCATAGACTGAAACCACCTTCATGCTGTCGCCTTTCTCCACATAGAACAGGGGCTGAACAACCTTTACTTCGCAGCAAACGCGCTTCCAATCGAAGAGATGTTCATATTCCTCGGTAGCCAAATGTATCAGCACACCGTCATCTTTCTTGACGGCTTCGATGAGCGCATCTGTAAGGCGTGAGCGCCAGAAAGCAAACATATTCTGGTCTTCAGCAGCGTGAAGATGCACCTTGGCCTCCATGCGATAAGGATGGATTTTGTCTGACGGACGCAGCAAACCATACAGGAATGACGTAATGAACAGGTGGCTTTGGGCAAATCGGAAGTCGGCTTCAGAGAACGAAGATGCCTGCAGGTATTTGTAAGCATGACCGTTGTAGGCCAGTAAAGCAGGCATTTTTTCATCGTCATTGAAGAAACTTTGAAAGCGCAACCGGTTCTCCAAAGCTATCGACATGCTGCAATGAAAGGCTTCAGCCAACGTCTCCACGGGCCACGAACTCATTTCCAAGGCAAAGCATTCGGCCGTAGTTTCATAGGCAGGTTGAGTCTCTATAGGCACTTTTACGGCTGTCTTGGCATTCATGATTTTGGCTGAAGCGAGGATTATCTGCATAGGGTGATGATTTGGTTTCCGTCAATATATTCTGTTTTTTCTATGTGCGCATGCGTGGGGAAATGTGGAGCTGCCACGCCTTCTGTTATCATTATCGGAGCCGTCTCCACTCGGATTTCATCCCAAAGTCCGCGTTCGATGAAAGCCTGCAGCGTCTTCCTTCCCCCTTCTACAACGAGACTTTGTTTTTTATCGGCATAGAGATGAGCGATGATTTCATCAATGGTTGCTGCGACAGTCCAGCCTTCCGGCCGTTCTTTTCGTGCTGCCATAGTCGGCGAAAGCACGATACGTTCGGGATTACGACCACTCCATTGGCGCACGTCAAGGCGGGGATGATCGGTCAAGAAAGTGGTATGGCCCACGAGAACAGCCTCATTTTCGGCCCGCAACTGATGCACAAGCATTTGTGTGACAGGCGTAGAAAGCTGCAGCGGACTGTCTTTTTTGCTGATAAAACCATTCGCTGTCTGTGCCCATTTCAGGAGAATATACGGCCGATGCAAAGCATTGAACGTGATGAAACGGCGGTTCAAGGCCAAGCATTCCGCTTCCATGACGCCCACAACGACCTCAATACCGGCGTCGCGCATGCGCTGAATGCCACGTCCCTGCACCTTGGCAAAAGGGTCAACACAACCGCAGACGCATCGCTTTATGCCCTTGCTGATGATGAGATCTGCACAGGGTGGCGTCTTGCCGTAATGTGAGCAAGGCTCCAACGACACGTAGATTGTGGCTTCGGGCAATAGCTTCTCATCTTCCGGTCTGACGCTTGCAAAGGCATTCACTTCAGCGTGTCCTTCGCCGCATCTGACGTGATAGCCTTCGCCGATGATGCGGTCATGTGCCACAATCACAGCGCCCACCATGGGATTGGGCTTGGCATTCTGCCGTCCGTTCTCTGCCAGTTGCAGGCAGCGTTTCATGTAGTATTCATGCTCCATAGACTGCAAACTTACTGAAAAATCTTTGATTAGGCGTGGCAAAACCTTGTTTTTTATCTTTTAATAGGATGGAGTTTGTGTGAGTTATTGTTTTGCAGTGTGACTGGATTGACACCGTATCTACCTTTTTCCATATATCTCTTTCATGATGGCTTCGCCCACCTTAGCCCGATAATGACTCATGTCATAATAGTCGTGGAAGTCAATGAAGCGGTCGTCGTGTGAGTAGTCATAGACGCACTGCGGGCCGAAAATATGCAGAAGTATGTCTAAATCATCCGGATTGAAGCGCTCCCGCTGATAGTTTGGGCCGATAACCATCTTCAAATTCGTGTGGTGGCGTTCGCAGAAATTCTGCAAATCAGCCAGCATTCTGATTTGTCTTTCGCCCAAGACACGCGGTGCAAGCGAGGGCTCACACGGCTTTCGGGTCTCCGAATTCCATTCGCCCTGCTGCCAATAGTGCTCACCTAAACGCTTGATTTCGGCCTCCTCGGGCAACAATGCCTCGTTGGTGACGCGGTCGCGTGACGGCAAATCGTCATAGAATACGCCTGAGGCCTTGGGGTCGCGATAGCCTGTAAAGGCATATTTCAGATAGGGAACGAGGAACTTCGGATAGAAGAAACTCTGCAGAAACTCCGTCTGATAGCTTGCCCAACTCTTGCCCGTCACCTCCGGAGGCATAAGATGCATGATGCCGCCCTGGGCACTTTCTTTCTCAAAGAAACTGCGTTCGACGACCAACAACAGGTTTTTAATCTTCTGTCCCGGCTGTTCTTCAAGGGCTTCGAGCTTCAGACTGACGTCTCCCAAGCCTTCAGCATTGCTGAAAAAGCGGAATGGATGCCCGTTGATATGGCGCTGCCAAATGGAGCATGGAAAGGCTTTCGTGCACGAAGTACCCATCACAAACGAATCGTAATGGCAGCTTCGGCGTTGCTGTTTGTATTTTTCCCAAGCCACGGCACCCTCATCCTGCACCACCCAGGAGTGGTCATAGTCGGTGTAACTGCGCAGCACCATGAACGGATCCTTATAGGCATAGAAGGCCACGAGCAATATTACAGGCAGGCTGATGACGAGGCATTTCACATAGAATGTCAATAGTTTATGCTTCTTTTCCATGGCTCAGAACTGAATATAAATAAAGTTTTCAACGCCGAAAGCACCGTAGAACAGCACTATCAGCACCACTGCGAAATAGCAAGTCCAGCGAATGGGCGCACGCCAACGGCTGCTCGACTCGATGAGGTCACGTCGGGCATTGACTGCTTCGATGACAAACATCAATACAACGGCCACCGCAAAGACAATCCAATAATAGTCGGAAAGCCCAAGACGCAACTCTTTCACCGATGAAAGATAACCGTCGAAGAGGTGACGATAGGTATAGAGGACGTCGGAAACCGAACTTATACGGAAGAAAAGCAGCGACAAGGCAAAGAACAGATAGGTGCGGATAATCATCAACATGCGTCCTGCACGCTGTCCGAAGACATTGTAGAGACGCTCCCTGCGCTTGCCCAAGAGGGTCTCGATGATAATTAGAATGCCCTGAAAAAGACCGTAACAAGCGAATGTCCACCCTGCCCCATGCCACACACCGATGCTGACAAACGTCACCAACAGCGACACATAGATGCCCCAGCGATGCCATGAGCGCAGCGAAGCATTCAGTGGAGTGAACACATAATCGCGCACCCACGCTGACAATGAGATATGCCAACGGCGCCAAAGTTCGCCCGTAGACGTTGAAATAAACGGTCGGTTGAAGTTGGGTTGCAGCTTGAAACCGAGCATTCGGCCTAATCCAAGCGCCATGGCTGTATAGCCGGCAAAGTCGGCATAGAGCTGAATGGGATAGAGAAGCGTGGCGAGCAGCAGCTGCATTCCCGATGCCTGGCGCACGTTGTCGAGCACACTGTCGAGTGAAGGGCCTATACGGTCGGCGATGACAAGCTTCAAGAAAACACCCCATGCCACGAGTTTCAGTCCGCCAACCACCTGCTGATAGTCGAACGCATGTGCTTTCTTGAACTGTGGCAACAGGTCGTAAGCACGCTCGATAGGTCCGGAAAGGAACTTCACGAAGAGCAACATGTAGAGCGAAAAGTCAATGAAATCGTCTTCGGGCTCCTCTTCCCAATAGATTTCTATGAGGTAGGAAAGGGCCTGGAACGTGTAGAAAGAGATGCCAAGTGGAAACAAATCGAAGTAGTATCTGGCCACAAGCCAGAAGCCAACCAAGGCTACCACCGAGGTCCAAAGCCACCAACCGGCCTGCGGAGTGTTGACATGGGCATGAATGCGGCGCCCTGCATAGAAGGTGAAAAGCGTGATGCCAACGGCTGTCAGCAGATAGGCAAGGTGGTAATAACCAATGAAAACCACGCTCGCCAAGAGCAAAACAGCATGTTGCTGGCGTCGTTTTCTAAAGGCATAATACAGGATAAAGGCCACCAGCATGCAGGTGACAAACGGTATTGAGATAAACTCCATGATGCAATCTGTCTGTCGCTTTATTGCTGACTCTTGCTGATGACAGCATCAGCCATGTCGCCAATGTTCTTCATGCGGATGATATCGCGCAGCTTGAAGTGGATGTTCCAACGCTTTTCTATCTCACTGATGATGGTCATGTTGGTCAGAGAATCCCAGTTCTCGATATCATCGGTGGTCATGTTTTCAGAAAGTTGCAGGTTACTTTGATTCAACACGGCAGAGAAAATGCCATTCAAAGCCTGCATGATTTCGTTTTTTTCCATTCTGTTTCTTATTTTTATAAGTCCTTTTTTAGTTTTTCAAAATGTGCGTTCTCCTGCTAAATGCTTTCCTTAATGCGTTTTCTGTCGATTTTATTATTGGCATTCTGCGGGAAAACCGGCATGAAAACCACGCGCGAAGGCAGCATGTAAGTGGGCAGATATTGCCGCAGGAAGTCTTGCAACTGCTCACTGCTTCCGTCATCATTGCGCTCTACAACCAAGTTGATAGTCTGGTTGTTCTGTTCTCCCAGCACGACAGCAACCACGGCTGTCTGCTGGTCATAATATCGTCGGGCCACGCTTTCTATCTCGCTGAGTTCAATGCGATAGCCCTGTATCTTTACCTGAGAGTCGCTGCGTCCCACGTATTCTATGTTGCCATTTTCATCTTCACGGCAGATGTCACCCGTCAGATACCAGCGGCGTTTGCCGTCAGAGAAGAAAGCCTGACGGTTCTTTTCATCATCATTCCAATAGCCCGGAGTGAGCATATCGCCTGCCAAACAAAGCTCACCTGTATCGCCTTGCACCACTTTCTGATGCTCGCTGTCGACAATCATCGTGTGGGTATGCAACATCGCTTTACCGATACTGACCACGCCATTGTGCTGTTTGACGTCGTGACTGCCCACACGATAGGCCGTACAATAAATGGTGTTTTCAGTCGGCCCGTACACATTCCACACCGTAGCATGACTTGCCACCTGCTTCCATGGCACCACATCATCAACCATTAATGCCTCACCACAGAAGAGCGAATAGCGCAAGTCGGGAGCCGAAAGCTCACTGAGATAAGGACGAAGATAATGGATAACCGAGGGAACCATAAGCGTAACGGTGAGCTGGTAGTCGTCCATCAGGCGGAAAACTTCCTGCCATTTGATGCTGCCAAGACGCACCGTGTAGACACAAGCACCTGCTATCAGCGGTGGAAGATAGCTGCCCACCGAAAGATCGAAAGTCAAATCAAACATCTGCAAGCAGCGATCTTCGGGCAAAAGACTAATCCCTAACTGGGCAAAAGCCTCCAAAAAAGCTTCCACATTGCCGAAAGTAACGGGCACACCCTTGGGGCGTCCTGTCGTTCCAGAAGTGAAAAGAATATATGCCGGAGCATCTTTGCCCACCTCGCAAGGAGCATCTAATTTGTCGGCATCAGGCAGTTGGGCCGTCATGATGACACCCTCGCTGTCGTAACGCGTGCTTTCACCCGAGTCAAGAATGGTCTTGATGTCCACCTGACTGATGATATCATTGCAGCGTTGCAAGGGTTGAAGCGGATGAAGAGGCACGTAGCAACGTCCTTCCATCCATAAAGCGAGTATGGAAGCATAGGTGTTTAAGTCGTCGTTGGCCACCAAACCGATGATACTTTCGCATTCTCTTACCGCGCAACGAATAGCTGCAACACGCTTCATCAGCTGTCCGTAAGTCCACATTTTATCGTCAATGCAAAAGGCATCCCGTGATGTATGGGCCAACAGACTGTCATGAAGAAGCGCCACAAGCTGTGCATTTTGGCTTTCTTTGATCATTTCCTTGATTATAAAGTAAATGCAAAGTTACATCAAAATGCAAGATTATGGCGCTTCCAAGGACTTAAAAATATTAAAAAACAGGATTGCCTACGCAGGCATTCGGCATTTGAATATGCAGCATACTGCACACACTCGGTGCAATATCCGTCATGGAGGTAGGATGCGAAGTGGCACCCGGAGTGATGCCCCAACCCATGAATATCAATGGGATATGACTGTCGTCAGGGTTCCAAAGACCATGGTTTGTGCCTTTATAGTCGGGACTTGATGGGCAATTTATCCACCCGGGATTGGTGATGATGAGCAAATCGCCACCGCGTTCACGGCTATATCCGTTGATGATGCGCTCGCGGATAGGCTGTGCAATGGGTTGTGTGGCCACATTATCATAGTCGACCACATAGGTGATATTTGCGCGTTTCTCGAACAGTTTCTTGGCTTCAGCTTTCACTTTTGCCAACTCCAATCCTGCTTCGGCAATGCTCTTGCGGTCGAAATAGATGCGGAGTGCATTCTCGCCCAAGATGAAATTGGTTTTCGTTCCAAATGACAGTTGCAGTTCTTTGTTGATTTCCTTCATCAAATCCCAGCCTGCAAAGCCACCGGCAGCAAACTTATGATTGCGCATGAAGTTAGGATTGTGCGCGCCACCATGGTCAGCTGTGAGGAACACAAGATAATTTCCACGGCCTACTTGAGCATCCAAAGTATTGAAAAAGCGGGCAAGATCGCGGTCAAGCTGTATGTAGGCATCGTGGATTTCGGGGCCACGTGTGCTGTACATGTGGCCGATAATATCGGTAGAAGATACACTCACAGCGAGCATATCAGTTTCTGTTCCCAAGCCGAGTCGTTCGTTTTTCAACGCAGCTTCAGCCATATCGAACGTCATAGTGACGCCTTGCGGTTTGCTTTTAATGTCAGAGCCGGGTTTCTGCTGATGCTTCTTGTTAAATTCAACAGCCCATGAAGGCAGCTTATCCATATAGTAAGTGCTCGTAACGAAATGGCCGGCACTCGTGTCCCACCAATAAGCAGCATCGGCACTATGGCCTGCAGGCAGAATGGCAGCACGGTCTTTGAGGGCCACACCAATGACTTTCGACTTGAAATCTGTAGCCAATTTCAATTCATCGCCTATCGTTGAAGCCAGCAGATTGCGTGGCGACATCTTGCCTTCCTTGGAACTACTGCCCACACTCTGCACGTTGTCATCGCCACAGCAGTAGGTGTTCTTTCCATTGATAAAGAAGCTATTGCCGAGAATTCCTGTCAAAGCAGGGACACTACCGGTGTAAATACTCGAATGACCAATGGCTGTAACCGTGGGAATATAAGGTATCATGGTGTTCTCACAGCTATATCCTTCAGCCAGAAGTCGCTTGAAACCACCCTCCACAAACTCCTTGTTGTAGTAGTAGAGATAGTCCCAACGCATCTGATCGACCACTATTCCGACAACCAATTTCGGTCGGTTCACCTGTGCATGCCCCATGAACGAGCAGGCCAACAGCAATAGAATTAAAATGTTTTTCTTCATTATATTTATGGTTTATGGTTCTTTTTCTTCATGGATTAGTGCACGAGAGCTGCCTTACCTGCTTTAGAAGACTGAGAAGAGGCTACTCTTTCACAATACGCTCTCACGTCTTTCCAATGATAATAAGGGGCAACATCGCTCTTGATAGGCAGCTTAGCCTCGTTCTCATTGCGCAGAATCTTGACGAGAATATCGTCACTTCCCTGCTTACGATAGAACACAAACTGAATGTTGCAGGCCATAGGGAAGATGCGATAATCGTTCCATCCGCGCATGGCTACTTGCTCCAAGTCGGCTACCTGCATTCCCGTGTCGTCGAGATTGAGCAGACATGTGAGCGGCATCACCATGGTGTCATGACCATAACGCAGTGTAGCACCGGGATGATTCAGCTTCAAGCAGCTGTCGGCTTCATGGATAATCTTGCGCAAAAGGAAGCGCTGTGAGGTGGGTTGCTTACCTCCGTTGAGAGGTGACGGGCCATAGTTGATATACCACCATGCATTGGTTGTGGCCCAAAGGTCATAGAGTTCGTCGTCTGTGAAAAGGTCATAGAGCGACATCTTATGGCGCAGTTCAGTGCTCTGAATGTTGCTGGCCTGCTTGTAAAGTGCTTTGTAGAGTTCTTTATAATTAACCTCTTTCTGCCAGTAACTGTCGTCATTGAAAAGCTCACGCATCACACGTTCAGGGTGGATATGGCGTTTGCTGAAAGCATCATATGCCTCGCGTGCTTCTTTCGGCATGCGCTGTTTGAAGAGCGAAGTGTCGTTATGGTTCATGTAATACATGTCGTGATAGCTGGCATCATGGGTGATGTCGAGCTGCGGGTTCATGCGAACCAACTGCTGCAAAGCGTTTTCCATGCTCAGAATACAACGGATAACCACCGTACTTTTAGCGTCTACATGCGTCTTTCCCTTGAATATCTCGGGGAAATTACGTATCATTCGTTCGGCAATCTGACGGTGTTGCTCTGCACCAAGCTGTGTCAGCTCACCATCACGACCCTTTGCTGCATCGCGGAGCAGGCGCAGTTTATGGAGCACCTCCTGTCCTTTCGGTGTGAGTTTTCCTAAGGTATCTGCCTTTTCAAGCCATTTCACAGGTTGCTGATAGTCGCGCTTTCCGATGAGCCAGCGGCTTCCATGACGACCATAATGGCTCAGATAGAACGGCTCATAGCCTTTCGGAGCGGGCGTAAGTGTCTTCTGAAGTGGGCCGGGATAGGCTAAATAATTACTTGCCGACAGTTGTCTGTTGGCCTTAAAGTCTTGCTTTGCCTGCTGTGCAAAGCCGCTGAGACAGAACGCCATCAGCGATAGAATAACCATTTTCCTTTTCATACGCTTACAAAGATAAATCTTTTTTCGTAACATAAAGAAAAAAAACAACAAATAAAAACTTGCAAGTGGCTGATCAACGAATTCTTATTTTGCAGATATCCTCCAATATTCTATGATATACCGCGAAGCGGGTAGGAGGACTTCTCCTTGCAGTTTAGGCCGCCTTGTCGCAAGCGACATCCGAGAATATCTAAGAATATTATAGAAGATATAAGGATTATTGGAGGGCAAACAAACTCTTATTTTCAGATATTCTCCGATTTTCTAAAATATACCGCGAAGCGGGTAGGAGGTTTTTCCCTTGGTTTTTAGGCCTCCTCGTCGCAAGCGACATCCGAGAA
>NZ_KV817549.1:49835-50710 GCF_001814685.1 Prevotella sp. HMSC077E09
GCTCCAAGCTCGTGCTCCCCTCCTTGGGAGGGGCCGGGGGAGGTTTCCATTAGGAGTGCTTCTCCTTGCAGTTTAGGCCTCCTCATCGCAAGCGGCATCTAAGAATATCCAAGAATATTTCAGAAGATATAAAGGTTATTAGCCTGTAAATTAATTCATTTTGTTTCTTAAGAAAATACTCCAAGCTCGTGCTCCCCTACTTGGAGAGACTTCGGGATAGTTCATCATAAGATATACTGTAATACGGTTAGGGGACATCACTTCATTAATAATTCAGAAAGCCTTGCATCTGTTCTCTGTTTCATCAAAATGATATTTCTCAAAATGTACACCATCACTGTAACTGAAATTTATCAATAATCCAATCGGAATATGAGTCAAGCGCATGTAATGAAATAATTGTAATCTATGCTCTTTCCTTATTTCTTCTACCGCTTTTAACTCTAAAATGATTTGATTATTGATAACAATATCCATGCGATATGTCTTAGACAGTCTGACGTCTCTAAAGAATAAAGGTAGTTCTTTCTGTTCTTCGACTTTAAAACCATCCTTTCGGAGTAAATAGACGAATGCTGCCTGATATGCAGATTCCAGTAATCCTCCTTTATATTCATTATAGACAGAGAATGCATCACCAATGATTTTCTTAGATAATTCTTTGTATTCTACGATGTTCATGATAAAAGATTATTGGTTTACTCTTTGAACGTAATTCTTTGAAATAAATTATATGTACATGTATTTATTTCCATTAATCCTTTTAGATTTATGCTCGTTATCTACTTTCTTCTTGCATTTTAGCTCTCCTCGTCGCAGGTGACATCCGAGAATATCCAAAAATATTATAGAAGATATAAGGATTATTGGAGGGC
>NZ_KV817550.1:0-20365 GCF_001814685.1 Prevotella sp. HMSC077E09
CATTTGGTAGTTGAAACTACCAAGTGTTAAAAACTAAGAACAATATTTACAGACAAAACAAAACTGTTACAGTCAAAACAAGCCTACACAAAATATCACAAAGCTGCGTTAAAAAATAAAGTTTTCAACTTTCATCACTGCTATTGGCAGCTATAGGTAAAATCATTGCCCTGCAAATCATCCCTTTCCAACATGCTAAACGTAGAATGTTGCCATAAAAGATGATGCAAATTGACGAATAAAGAAAATATGATGATTTTAATATTCATTTCATCTTCTTTTGTGAGGAATAATAAAAAATATTGTAAATTTGTAGATGATAATTGATTTTTTTAATCTAATCGAAAGAAATATGACACTATCAAAGCAAGACCTCAAACAGTTAGCTTCACGTGGTATCAGTGAGAAGCAAGTGGAAAAACAGTTAAAACAGATAGCAGAAGGCTTTCCCTTTCTGCGCCTTGAAGCTGCAGCATCTGTCGGGAATGGCATAGTTGCTCCCTCAAATGAAGAACGTGACGCTTTCATTCAACAATGGAAGCAATATAAAGAGCGTCCGCATAAGATTGTAAAATTCGTTCCTGCCAGCGGTGCAGCCAGCAGAATGTTCAAGAATATGTTTGCTTTTCTCTCCTCACCTTATGAAGTTCCGACCACAGATTTTGAGAAGACATTCTTTGCCGAGATAGAACATTTCGCTTTCAAAGATGCTTTGAACGAGGCATGTAAAGCCAACCAAGGCAAAGATATTGTTGACTTGATTGCAGAAGGACGCTATAAGGATATCGTTGCCAATCTATTGCAACCGGCCGGATTGAATTATGGCAGCCTTCCAAAGGGCCTGCTGTTATTCCACAACTATGAGGATGGGCCACGCACTCCAATGGAAGAGCACCTTGTGGAAGCGGCACTCTATGCTAACTGTAACGGTGAGGCCAATGTTCATTTCACTGTAAGTCATGACCATTTGGCTTTGTTCAAGGCTAAGGTTAAAGAGAAGGCAGACCATCTTGCAAAGAAGTTCGGAGTGTCATACAATATCAGTTTTTCCGAACAAAAGCCAAGTACGGATACGATTGCAGCCAATACGGACAATACTCCTTTCAGAAATGTAGACCAAAGTATGCTTTTCCGTCCCGGCGGACATGGTGCATTGATAGAAAATCTCAATGAGATTGACGCTGACATCGTGTTTATCAAGAATATCGACAACGTCGTACCTGACAGGCTCAAACCGTCGACCGTGACTTACAAGCAACTGCTTGCCGGCATACTCGTGGACATACAGCTGAAGATTTTCAACTATCTTGCATTGCTCGACACAGGGAAATACAGTCATGAAGAGCTTGAAGAAATCAAACGTTTCGTGCAGAATGACTTATGCTGCAGAAAGACCGGCATTGACAAACTGACTGATGCTGAATTAGCAAAATACCTTAGAACAAAACTTAACCGCCCTATCCGCGTGTGTGGTGTCGTGAAGAATGTAGGCGAACCTGGCGGTGGACCTTTCCTTACTTATAATCAGGACGGCACTGTAAGCCTGCAGATTTTGGAGAGCAGTCAGATAGATACCGCCAACGAGGAATATATGAAGATGTTCAGAAATGGCACACACTTCAATCCAGTCGACTTGGTTTGTGCTATCAAAGACTATCAGGGACATGCTTTCCATTTACCAGATTACATAGATCATTCAACAGGTTTCATCAGCAACAAGAGCAAGGACGGACGCGAACTGAAAGCGCTTGAACTGCCAGGTTTGTGGAATGGTGCTATGAGCGACTGGAACACAATATTCGTAGAAGTACCTCTTGAAACGTTCAATCCCGTCAAGACCGTGAACGATCTTCTGAGGGAACAACATCAATAAACATGGAGAAATTCGAATTTACAAAATCAGAACTCGAAGAAACAACGGAGATTCTCAATCATCTTCGTGATATTATAGGTGAAACTTTGAAGAGCGATGACGAACAGCAACTGCGTGAACAGTTGACAACAGCTATCGTTGAGGGACACATACAGCGTGACATTTTCGGACTTAACCCCATACTCCAGGCTTTACGCACGGCACAGATTGCCGTAGACGAGATTGGCCTGAAACGCGATGGCGTGCTTGCCACCATGCTCTTTACACTTGTCCTCAATGGTCATCTGACCCTTGAGGACACAGAAACAAAATTCGGAACCAGCGTAGCTCACATTATTCATGGTCTGGTTAAAATCCATAACCTCTACAAGAAGAACCCCATCATAGAGAGTGAGAACTTCAGAAACCTGCTGATATCATTCTCTGAAGACATGCGTGTCATTCTGATTATGATTGCAGACAGAGTGAATCTCATGCGTCAAATCCGTGATACGGAAGCGAAAGAGGCTCAAAAGGAAGTGAGCGAAGAGGCAAGTTATCTCTATGCTCCACTCGCTCACAAACTTGGTTTGTATAAACTGAAGAGTGAATTAGAAGATTTAAGCCTCAAATACCTTGAGCATGATGCCTACTATATGATAAAGGATTCGCTGAATGCGACCAAGACTTCCCGCGATGCTTATATCAAACGGTTTATCGGGCCAATAGAGGAACAGCTAAAAAATGCAGGCCTGAAATTCCACATGAAGGGACGAACGAAGAGCATTCACTCTATCTGGCAGAAGATGAAGAAACAGAAATGCAAGTTCGAAGGCATCTACGATCTCTTTGCCATTCGCATCATCTTGGACTCTCCCTTAGAGAAAGAGAAGATGCAATGTTGGCAGGTCTACTCTATCATCACAGACATGTACCAACCCAACCCCAAGCGCTTGCGCGATTGGCTCAGCGTACCGAAGAGCAATGGCTACGAGAGTCTGCATATCACTGTACTTGGGCCAGAGAACAAATGGGTTGAAGTGCAAATCCGTACTGAGCGCATGGATGAAATTGCCGAACACGGACTGGCAGCTCATTGGCGATATAAAGGCATCAAAAGTGAAGGCAGCATCGACGAATGGTTGGCCAATATACGGTCTGCCTTGGAAAATAATGATGACCTTCAACTGATGGATCAGTTCAAGATGGACCTCTATGAAGACGAAGTTTATGTGTTTACACCAAAGGGAGATTTATTGAAATTCCCCAAGGGTGCAACCATTTTAGACTTTGCTTACTATATTCATTCCAATATTGGCAACACATGTACCGGTGGAAAAATCAATGGAAAAGCTGTCAGTTTCAGGGAAAAGCTGCATTCTGGTGACACGGTTGAGATTCTGACACAGAGCAACCAAAAGCCTAAACGCGACTGGCTCAACATTGTGAAAAGTTCAAAAGCAAAAGCAAAAATCCGTCTTGCACTGAAAGAAACGCAGGCTAAGGATGGACTTTATGCCAAAGAACTTCTTGAAAGAAGATTCAAGAATAAGAAGATTGAGATAGAAGAAAGCCTGATGTCGCATATCATCAAGAAATTAGGGTATAAGGAAACGTCAGACTTCTATAAAGACATTGCTGATGAAAAATTAGATGCCAACACGGTTATTGAACGCTATATAGAAGTTCGCGACCATGACAGTGGCACGCGACAAGCAGAGAGTGCAGAAAACTTTGAATACAAGAACCCAAACGAGAAATTTGCCTATAAGGAAGATGATGTACTGGTGATTGACCGTAACCTGAAAGGTATTGACTATAAACTGGCACAATGCTGTCATCCTATCTATGGCGACGATGTTTTTGGTTTCGTAACAGTCAGCGGGGGAATTACTATCCATCGCAACACTTGCCCTAATGCCCCAGAACTCCGCAAGCGCTTCGGCTATCGCATTGTGAAAGCTAAATGGAGTGGAAAAGGAAGCAGTCAGTATGCCATTACATTACGCATCATTGGCAATGATGACATCGGAATTGTCAGCAACATCACCAATATCATCTCTAAGGAGGATAAACTTACCATGCGATCCATCAATATTGACTCACACGATGGCTTGTTCAGTGGCAACGTAGTATTGATGATTGAAGACAACAGCAAACTCAATCAACTTATCAAAAAACTGAAAACGGTAAAAGGAGTCAAACAGATTATAAGAATTTAGATTATAAACAAAGTGATAAGGAAAATCTTCTTGGCATTGTTCTTCATAATATCAGTGCATCTGAATGCTGCTGTTTGCTATACGAAAGCAGACAGCATCAAAGTCATGAAGCTGTTGGAACAGGGGAAAAAACTTCCGAAAGACAAAAATATTATACTTTTCTATGCCCGGCAATTGATTGGTGTTCCATATGTTGCAC
This sequence comes from Prevotella sp. HMSC077E09, assembly GCF_001814685.1. Taxonomy (NCBI): domain Bacteria; kingdom Pseudomonadati; phylum Bacteroidota; class Bacteroidia; order Bacteroidales; family Prevotellaceae; genus Prevotella; species Prevotella sp. HMSC077E09. Next base: position 4,274 of record NZ_KV817550.1, read on the forward strand.
AGACATTAGAAGTGAACAAACAGGAGCAGCTGATTGTTAATCTACGGCAATTGGACTGTACTACTTACGTAGAAAACGTACTCGCACTCACACTATGCACAGAAAACAAGAAGCTACCGACATTTGCAGACTTCTGTTATTATCTCCGAATGCTTAGATACGAAGGAGGAAAAGTGGATTACCCTACTCGTCTGCACTACTTTACAGCGTGGATTTCTGACAACACAAAACTTGGCTTCGTTCATGAAATTCAAGCGAACAGTGCACCATTCACAAAAGTACAGACGTTGGATGTGGACTATATGAGCCAGCATATTGACAATTATCCTATGCTGAAAGCACACCCGGAATGGATACAGGCAATTTCTAAAATGGAACAACAGCTGACCGGGAAGAAGTTTCACTATATACCCAAAGCGCAGATAGCCGATAACCGTCTCTATCGTAAGACCATAAAAGATGGAGACATCATTGCCATTATCACGTCTAAGAAAGGGCTTGACACCAGCCATATTGGGATTGCGGTATGGCACAAAGACGGTCTGCATATGCTCAATGCAAGCCAAATCAGGCATAAGGTTGTCGAAGAACCGATGCTCTTACGCACCTATATGTCAAAGCATCCTATGCAGATTGGCATACGCATTGTTAGGAGTGGAAAGAACAAATAAGTAAATATTGCTGTCCGGTAAACCCTTTTCCGCATATAAAAGTCAGGGTGTGCCGAAGGTAAAGCTTTGATACACCCTCTTGTCTTCTTGGATTGTTCTGATTTCCATAAGTCTGTAATTTAATAAGTGATAAATATGTTTCGGGACTCCCCGAAAGCTTGTTTTTTCAGATTTTGAAGCTTCGGGACTCCCCGAAAACCTGTTTTTCAGATTTTGAGGCTTCGGGACTCCCCGACGGCTCATTTTTCAAGAAAACAACTCATCGGGACATCCCGAAGCATTGTTTTTCTGAATTTCAACCTTTCGGGATGCCCCGAAGCCCCCATTTTTCTCGTTTTCCGAGATTTCCCAATGTCGTAACGAGCCGATGATACCATTTTTAATACTTGGTGAAATGCAAGCCCACACAGAGTAAAAGTGTTTGTATTGCTTATAGACAAACGGATTGCAGACATCCAATTTGTTTCTACCGGACAGCAATATAAGTAAACTATTTCTTCTTTCCAAAGTTGAAACCGATATAGAAATTCACACTTCCAAATACACTGTTGGTAGAGAACTCCCGTTCATGATAATTATAAGTATGGAAGATTGAACTCATCCCGGCAAACCATTTTGAATTGTTATAAACAACACCAAAGCGGGCAATACCATCAATAGTAAACTTATTGAAACGAAAGAAATTCTGCTGTTTCTCGGCCTCACTGATCGTGTGTAAATAGGCAAGAGAAGCCGAAAGAGACACATCAAAGAGCCAATGGCGGGCAAAAACCCAGTTATATCCATAGCCCCCCATGACTGAATAGTTATCATATTTGACACGACTGACAGATATGCCGGCACTGTCTAACCTCGCCTTGTCAAGCCCTTCAACCGGTCCCAAATGATTGGTCACCACATCATAGAGAGCCTCCCAATCCATAGAAAGCTTCTGATGCGTATAACCTATGCCCAGAATAGGCGAACCAGCACTCTTTATCTGACAAGTACTCTGACTGAAAGCTGCCGGATATGAGAATTTCTTATGATTAGTAATGTAGTACAAGTTGAAACCACGTATATCAGCATGTAAGCCGGCAAAGTTCACTCCCTTTAACGAACTGACATCAATTTTCTGGTTATCATTAAGGTCTATCTTCCTGATATGATAGTCATCACCCGTAGTTCTATAGAAAAGATCAATCCCCAACTGATTACTGTAAAGGCTGAGATCAATTCCCTTTCGTTTGTTTCTGCTCGACAAATGGGTTACGTCCAACGTGTAACCCAAGAATATCCAACGCCAACCAAAATATGGGCCAATCTTGTAACTTGGGTCTGGAGCTAAATCCACACTTTGATGCAGACTGTTCGCAATACGATACATTTCATAGGTATTGGTATTCTGAAGCATGACTGCATAATTGTATTTCTGAGGTTCAATATAGTCTGTATCAATCCGAGAGAAGTCCTTTGCTATGCTGTAAAGCTTATCGAGGAAACGGTTTTTAAGATGATATCCACCTGCAAAGGACGATATCGAAAAACATAGAAAAATGGTAATAGCAGATAATTTCCTTATGTCCATTACATCATTAGAATTTACCTAATATCCTATCCATTACCCAATTCACGGGAGTCGCACTGACCGAAGTACATGTGCAGGCACCAAATCCCTGCAAATCCTCTATCACCGACTTGATAATCGGCAACTGAACATAAGGAGGATTAGGCACAACGATATTGCTTGTTCCCTCACTTGTAACAAGTCTGATAGGGTCATAGTTGTACACGGAGAATGAAAGTGACCCTTTCTCACCAATGATTTCAATACAATCCTCCCTTGCACTCTGATGTCCGACAAAGCACCAGGAAGCGCTTCCCGGCAGTCCACTTTCAAAAAGAAAGCACGCACTGATTGTATCTTCGGCCTTATACAGATGGGCACGATTGGCACAATAACCATGTGCACGGGTGATTACACCAAACAGTTCCTGCAGGATATCCAACTGATGTGGGGCAAGATCGTAGAAATAACCGCCTCCTGCAATATCCGGCTGCAGTCGCCAAGGAAGCTTCTCTGTGCTTTGATAGTCTAAATCACGCGGTGGAACGGAGAAACGTATCTGTACATTGGTCACGTTGCCTATAACATTTTGAGAGAGAATATTCCTCACTTCCTGAAAATAAGGAAGGTAACGACGATAATAAGCAACGAAACATGGCACGCCTGTCTGCTCACTGATACGGTTAATCCGGGCACAGTCCTCATAGCTTGCTGCCAAGGGTTTCTCCACATAAACAGGCTTGCCAGCCTTCATTGCCATGATAGCAAACGTGGCATGGCTTGACGGAGGTGTCGCAATATAAATGGCATTGACATCAGGGTCATCAATAAGTTCCTGTGCATCAGTATACCATTTACGAATATGATGACGTTCAGCATAGGAACGGGCCTTAGCCTCACTGCGACTCATCACGGCCTCGACATGTGAACCTTCGACCTCATCAAAGGCCGGACCGGATTTCTTTTCCGTCACTTCTCCACAACCGATAAATCCCCAACTGATCAGCTTCATATTATCCTTGTTTTACCTGCAAAGATAATATTTTTTACTATCTTTGCAAATAAAAAACTGATAATAATATGGAAATCAAGAAGTCTGAATTCGTCATTTCAGCCCCAACAGTGAGCAAATGTCCAAAGGATGACAAACCCGAATATGCTTTTATCGGGCGTTCAAACGTTGGAAAATCGAGCCTTATCAATATGCTCTGCAACCATAAAGGATTGGCCAAGACCTCCGCAACTCCAGGGAAAACACTTCTGATTAATCATTTCATCATCAACAATGAATGGTATCTTGTTGATCTTCCAGGCTATGGCTTTGCCAAACGTTCAAAGACTGTACAGCAGAAATTGGAACAGATGATTGCATCCTATATCCTGCAACGCAAGCAGCTTATCAACGTATTTGTATTGATAGATATAAGGCATGAACAGCAGAAAATAGACCGTGAGTTTATTGATTGGCTCGGAGAAAGCAATGTTCCTTTCACCATTGTGTTTACGAAAGCAGACAAATTAGGCCCGGGAAAAGCTAAACAGAATGCACAGAAATGGTTGGAACAACTGAAGGACAGATGGGAAACTCTCCCACCTTACTATATTACTTCTTCAGAGAAAAAGCTGGGACGCGAAGAACTCCTTGCCTATATTGATGAAATAAACAAATCGCTATAATGGCACAGATACCCTATCTTGACGTTCAGGAGCTGACAAAACACTTTGGTGCCCAGGTTCTCTTTGACCGTATTTCCTTTTCAATTGCCGAGGGACAAAAGGTCGGACTCGTTGCACAAAACGGTACCGGGAAGTCCACACTGCTCTCTATTCTCACGGGGAAAGAAAGCAAGGACGGTGGCGCCTGCATCTACCGCAATGACCTGCGCATCGGTTATCTCGAGCAATGTCCTAAGTTTGACATGGGAGAGAGCGTGCTTGACGCCTGCTTCAATCATGAAGAGAGTCCTGAAAAGATATTGAAAGCCAAGCAGGTTCTTACGCAGTTGAAGATTACAGATCTGCAAAAGCCCATGGGACAGCTTAGCGGTGGGCAACAAAAACGCGTGGCCTTAGCCAATGTTCTCATTACAGAACCCGACTTCATCATTTTGGATGAGCCTACCAACCACCTTGACTTGGAGATGATTGAATGGCTTGAAGGCTATCTGAACCGTGGAAATAAAACTTTGCTAATGGTGACCCACGACCGTTTCTTCCTTGACCGAGTGTGCAATATCATTTTTGAACTCGACAATCAAACCATATATACCTATCGAGGCAACTACAGTTACTATCTTGAAAAAAGGCAGGAACGAATTGACAACACAAGAGCAGAGATTGCCCGTGCAAACAACCTTTATCGTAAAGAGCTTGACTGGATGAGGCGCATGCCGCAGGCACGTGGTCATAAGGCACGCTATAGAGAAGAGGCTTTCTATGACTTGGAGGCCAAAGCCAAGCAACGTATCGAAGAACGGCAACTGCGTTTGAAAGCCAACAATGTCTATATTGGCTCTAAAATCTTTGAATGTCAGTATGTCAGCAAAGCCTGGAGCCTGGAAAATGTCATTCTGAAGGACTTCTACTATAACTTTGCCCGCTTCGAGAAAATGGGCATCGTAGGCAATAACGGAACAGGAAAATCAACCTTCATTAAAATGCTGTTGGGTTTGGTAAAGCCCGACAGTGGCAAGTTTGATATTGGTGAAACCGTTCGATTTGGTTATTTCTCACAGGAAGGATTAAAATTTGACGAACAACAGAAAGTCATTGATGTTATCACGGAAATTGCTGACTATATAGACTTAGGGGGTGGCCGACACATGACAGCAAGACAGTTCCTGCAATATTTTATGTTCACTCCTGAGCAACAACACAACTATGTTTACAAGCTCAGCGGCGGTGAACGACGCAAGCTCTACCTTTGTACGGTTCTGATGAAGAACCCTAATTTCCTTGTATTAGACGAACCGACCAACGACCTTGACATTCAAACTTTACAGGTATTAGAGGAATATCTGCAGGATTTTCCTGGCTGTGTAATCATTGTCAGCCATGACCGCTACTTCATGGACAAAGTCATCGACCACCTGTTGGTGTTCAAGGGAAATGGTCAGATAGCCGATTTCCCAGGCAACTATACGCAGTATCGCGAGTGGTCACAGCTGAAATCAAAGGAAGAAACAGAGAAAAACAGCAAGACAAAAGAGGTGAAAGCCAAAGTCAACTATCATCATGACGACCGCAAAAAGATGACTTTCAAGGAAAAGCGAGAGTTTGAACAGTTGGAAAAAGACATCGAACAGTTGGAAAAAGAATGCAAGAAAATAGAAGAAGATTTGTGCTCCGGCGCTTTATCCGTAGACGAACTGACAGAGAAAAGCAAACAACTCCCTGCATTGAGAGAGCTGTTAGATGAGAAAAGCATGCGGTGGTTGGAACTTTCCGAACTTGCGTAAACAAGACAGACGCTTAGTGATAAAGAACAACTATCTACAGAAACAAAAGATGAGAAAACAGACGTGATTTGGCAATATCAAAAGACCTGAGGTGTAACCTAATTCAGATTGCCACGCAACTTGATGCAAAACACAGCGTAACTTGACGCAGATTGCAGGGTAACTTGAGGCAGATTGCACGATGATTTGACGCAAAACATAAAGCCACTTGAGGCATAATACATAATGACATGATAATCAACAACTTGCAAGCTGTTATAAAACAAAGCGCATGTTGAGGAAAGAATACACAAATATGGCTTGTTTGAGATTTACAACTTAATCTTCAAAGAGGCCTTACTGCCTATGAGTGGAAATATGAAAAAGCCACATCCGACTTTGTAAAAAGTCAGACATGGCTTATATTTTCAAACTCCTTCTTTTACAAGAAAGGGCTTCTCAGAGTTGGCTTTGCGGAAACTACTTGAAAAATCTCTTATAAAGACCGGCAAAACCAGCTGCATGGCGAGCCTCATCCTTAGCCATTTCGTGGATAGTGTCATGGAGAGTGTCGTTGCCTTCAGCCTTAGCCTTCTTTGCAAACTCAAACTTTTCAGCACATGCACCCTGTTCAGCTGCAATACGAGCTTCAAGATTTGCCTTTGTATCGGCAAGCACCTCACCTAACAGTTCTGCATAACGGCTTGCGTGGTTAGCCTCTTCATAAGCATAATGCTCATAGGCACGGGCAATTTCTGGATAGCCTTCACGATCAGCTTGGCGTGCCATGGCAAGATACATACCAACCTCACTGCACTCGCCTGCAAATGTCTCCTTGCAATGCTGAATCAATTCTTCAGAAACACCTTCTTTGTAAGCTGCGCCAAGATAATGAACGGTTGCAAACTTCAATTCGCCGTCAGTAACCTCCATTTCCTTGAACTTACTCTTGTCAGCCTTACAGATTGGACACTGCTCAGGAGCCTCAGTACCTTCATGAATATAACCACATACCGTACAAATAAATTTCTTCTTCATAATGTTTTTGTTTTTTAATTTTACGTGTTTTGTATTACCATTAATCCTATTCTTGTTTGCAAAGATAGCGTAAAACATGCTAAAAGCAAAATACTTCGCCTGTAAACAGCAAATGTTTAAGCTTTTTTCACTATATGTCTTTAGCGATATATCTTCACCTGCCCATATAACGTAATTTTCAAACTCTTGTCAGACAGCCCTTTTGTCCCTTTCCACTGGCCATCCATGACAAGCACATGATAGGTTCCTTTCGCTGGCTTATGGGAGAGGGCACTGTCTAAAGAAAAGTAATTGCCTCGCCCACGAGTTGAAACTACAGCATCATAATGCCTGATATAAGGCTTCAATTCCGATATCTGTTCACCTATGGCTTCTGCCAATGCATTAGCAACCGTAAAGGCACCATATATATTATAATGTGTATTGTCTTTCCTTCCTTGCGGGATGGAAGCACATTCACCAGGCTTCAGCCATACATGTAACTTCCTACTTCCGACAACCCCATGACGTTGTTCTATTTGAGAAGTAATGGCATTAGCATCAATATAGCATACCTTCAGCTTTTGGGCAACCCGTCGTGCAACCCAACGATAGGCACCATGAGTGTCGACAAGAGTGTCACTGTTTGTCTGTTCGTCTCCATAGGCCGCTGTTCTCAACTTTTCATCGTCAATGTTTCTATCAGGTATCTGGTAGAAACACCTACGTGCAACAGGGCTCATCAATATGGGAACTGCCCCTTTTGCTTTGGTTTCCTGAGCATAGCGTTCAAGATTTTCTGCAAAAGTTGTATTGGGGTCTGTGTGCCGTTCTACGTCAGGTTTTGAGTCATTATGCCCAAATTGAATAATTACATAGTCACCAGGCTTCAGGCTTTCAAGTATCTTCTGCCACCGCCCTTCATCACGAAAACTCTTGCTCGATCTGCCATTGACAGCATGATTGCTCACGATAACATCCTCCGTAAAGCACCCTTGCAACATCATTCCCCACCCTCTTTCTGGATTTCCAAGCGGATTATTCTTCTCTGCCGCAGTTGAATCACCAATAATATAAACAACTGGTTTATGCTTATCGGTTGCTATCAAAACAACAAGTAAGAATACAATTAAGATATAAAGAGAGTGTTTCATATGACAATTATTAAGTAGTTAGATTATATTTATAAAGGGTAGAAATAGTTTCTGCCATTTCTACCCTATTAAAGTTTTACTTAGAAACAGTAGCTATCAGCTCATCAATTGTAATCAATGTCTGTTCACCTGTCTGCATATCCTTCAGCATAAGCTTTCCTTCATTGATTTCATTTTCACCTGCAAGCACCACGTAAGGAATATTCTTAGCATTTGCATAGCTCATTTGCTTTTTCATCTTTGCCTTGTCTGGGAATATTTCCGTACGAATACCAGCCTTTCGAGCCTTGGCAACAAAAGGAAGACAATAAGCAGTCTCTTTCTCACCAAAGTTGATAAATAAGACTTGTGTGGCATTAACTGCCTCTTTGGGATAGAGGTCAAGTGCATTCAAAACATCATAAATTCGGTCTGCACCAAATGAGATACCGACACCACTCAAGCCCGGCATGCCGAAGATACCTGTAAGATTATCGTAACGACCACCACCTGTGATACTTCCCATTGGTGTATCAAGTGCTTTCACCTCAAAGATAGCTCCCGTATAGTAGTTGAGTCCACGGGCCAGTGTCAAATCGAGTTGTATTTCATTGTTCAACCCTGTAACCTTCAAAGCATCAAGGATGAACCTCGTTTCTTCAACACCTTTCAGTCCTACATCAGAACCTTCAAGCACTTTAGCAATGGTATTGAGTTTGTCCTCATTCGTTCCTTCCAAAGAAATGATAGGCTGAAGCTTCTCTATAGCCTCGTCACTGATACCATCAGCCTTCAGCTCTGCATTGACATTATCGAGACCTATTTTGTCGAGTTTATCAATAGCGACTGTTATATCAACGATCTTGTCAGCTTCTCCGATAACCTCAGCAATGCCCGTAAGTATCTTTCGGTTATTAATCTTTATCTGAACTCTTACACCGAATTTTGTAAAGACAGTGTCAACAATCTGCATCAGTTCAACCTCGTTCAACAAGGAATCAGAACCAACAACATCTGCATCACACTGGTAGAATTCACGATAACGGCCTTTCTGTGGACGGTCTGCACGCCACACAGGTTGTATCTGATAGCGTTTGAAGGGCAATTGAAGTTCTTCACGGTGCATCACAACATAGCGCGCAAAAGGAACTGTCAAATCATAACGAAGTCCTTTTTCACATAGCTTTGAGGCCAAGTGAAGCGGATTACGTTCGCTTAGCTCTTCATCTGTAACCTTATTCAGATAATCACCGGAATTCAGTATTTTGAAAAGCAGTTTATCACCTTCTTCACCATACTTTCCCATGAGCGTCTGTAAGGTTTCCATTGCAGGCGTTTCTATCTGCTGAAAACCATAAAGGGCATAAACATCCTTTATAGTATTGAAAATATAATTTCTTTTTGCCATTTCCTCCGGCCCGAAATCCCGGGTTCCCTTTGGAATGGATGGTTTTTGTGCCATATATTCTTCTATTTTTTTATAAAATAACAGTCTGTTCTCTGTCAGGCCCTATAGAGACTATCTTTATGGGTGTCTCCAGGAAATCCTCTAAAAACTTAATGTAATTATGGAACGCCTGTGGGAATTGTGATTGTTCAGTAAACTTAGTCATATCCGTCTTCCAACCAGGGAAGTCCTTATAGACAGGTTCAACACCTTCAAGTTCGTAAGGCAATTCCTCCGTAAGGCTTCCATCTTTCAGTTTATACGCCACGCATGCCTTGATTGTTTCAAAGGAATCAAGCACATCACTCTTCATGAGTATCAGCTGGGTAACACCATTAATCATAATGGAATAACGCAATTGAATGAGGTCTACCCAACCACAACGGCGTTCACGTCCTGTCACGGCACCATATTCATGACCAAGGTCACGAAGCATTTTGCCTGTTTCATCAAAAAGCTCTGTAGGGAAAGGGCCTGCACCAACACGAGTGCAATAAGCCTTCATGATACCATAAACTTCTCCTATCTTGTTAGGACCTATTCCCAAACCGGTGCAGGCTCCCGCACAAACGGTATTGGAGGATGTAACGAATGGGTAAGAGCCAAAATCCACGTCAAGCATAGTTCCCTGAGCACCTTCACACAGAATGCTTTTCCCTGAACGCAGGATATTGTTGATTTCGTGCTCAGAATCAACAAAATGGAACTGGCACATATAATCAACTCCTTCCATCCACGTCTTTTCAACCTCATCGAGACCTTCGAAGTCTATCCAGCCCAGCGCTTCCAGCATCTTCATGTGACGCGCCTTGTGAGCAGCATATTTTTCTTGAAAGTTCTCAATAATATCCCCTACTCTCAAACCATTACGGCTTATCTTATCAGTGTAAGTCGGGCCTATTCCTTTCCCCGTAGTACCCACTTTAGCCTTTCCCTTAGCTGCTTCATAGGCACGGTCTAAAAGGCGATGTGTCGGCATAATGAGGTGAGCTTTCTTAGATATATGCAGACGCTCTTTCAAAGGATGACCACTTTTCTCCAAGTCCTTGGCTTCTCCCATAAACAAATCAGGGGCAAGCACAACTCCATTACCGATGATATTTACCTTACCACCTTGGAAGATACCTGAAGGAATTGAGCGAAGCACATATTTCTGGCCTTCAAACTCTAATGTGTGGCCTGCATTAGGACCACCCTGAAAGCGCGCTACAACATCATAGTTCGGTGTCAAGACATCAACTACTTTCCCTTTTCCTTCATCCCCCCACTGCAAACCGAGCAGGACATCAACTTTACCTGTTGTATTCATTTTATCCTATAGATTATTGCTTTTTGACTTCATATTGACTTCATATGTGTTTTAACGTATCTTTTTTGATTGACATTTACCACAAACTCCATATAAATAGAGCGTGAAATTATCTTTACGAAAACGGCTGATTTTCATTTCTCCAATTGTTTTCTCAAGTTCCAGGTTCTTCTGTTCCGTAACCCTTCCACACATCCGGCAAATCAGCCGAACATACCCCTGTGCAGAGAATGCCGCCTCATAGACTATGGCATCCTGAAGATGATGCCTGACTACGAGCCCTAACTTCAGAAATAAATTCATACAATTATAAAGAGTTGCCCTGCTCACCCTAAATCTTTTCTCATTCAAAGCCTCATTTAAGGCATCCATGGTGAAAAGGCTATCCATACTGTAGATAGCATCCAACACTGCATAACGTTCAGGAGTTTTGCGGTGATTATCCGATTTCAGAAACTTATTCAGAACATCGTAAGCCCGTTGGGTTTCCTCTCTTGCCATTGAATAATTGTTTGAAACAATTCAACATACAAAATTAGTAATTTTATATCAGATTGAGAAATATAATAACATAATTTTCACTTTAAATCTCAACAACGCCATGCAAGGCCTTCCTGACAATCATTTCATAGTCATTCCCCAACTCTGCGAAACTCAAAATGGCGTTCATAGCAGCATGTTTAACACCCATATTTTCATTACTCAGTGCTACAGCTGCTTGATCCAAGAATTCATTAATACCACGTTCATTGGGTTCCAGCCCCTTTCCGAACAATCTACCCAAAAGATTGAAACCACAAATCTGATAGAGATTATTCTCTGAAGCAATACATTCAAAAGCAAGAACAGAGGCATAATCCACATGTTGGAAAAGATTCATGGCCAACATTTCGGCAATTTCCTGTGTGCGGGTCTGTTCCAACCAAACTTCAGCCAAATCAGCCTCCATTCTATCGGCTGGCATAATCAATGTGGCAAGAATCTTGCATTCACGCACATTCTCCTTAAACAAAGCAACGGCAAGTTCATAATCCTTTCCATATTCCTTGGCCATTTCATGAAGGTTTATCAATGGTACGCCCCAATTGACATTGTAATTCAGGCCCTTCTCACGCATAGACTGAGAAGCAGGCCCATTCATATAAAGTCTGAAGCTTTGCTTAATTTTCTTCAACTTATCATTCAACTTCATATACATTCTCACTTTACATTAATATTCACTTGAATAACGCATCATCTGATGTACATAGCTTTCTGTATAATCCAACTTGATGTTCACAATATTGCCATTTTCATCATATTCAGGCTTCATCCACGGGTTCAAAAAGCCTTTATAAGGGGCTATCCCCAACTTTTCATAGCGTTCAAGAATCTCCCGATGCAACTGAGAGTCTATGTGAACGGCATATTTTTCAACCAATGCCCGAGCTGCATTGAAATCACCTTCACTCTTGATACGTTGTATTTCGCCCAACTGACAGGCAAAAATTCCTCTCAAGCCTTCGTAATCCTTCACCGACACATAATGCTTTCCGCCATGCATCTCTAATGCAACTATCTGCTGTTCTACATCCATATCGAGTGCCCAATTGGCTATCAATGCCCGATTTCTCATGTGTGCCTCTTCGATGTCATTACCCAATTCTATTCTTACGGCCTGTGTCAGCAGACCATTTTGCATATAAGTATAATATTGGCTTTTATAGGCTTCCCTATCTGGAGTCAGTCCCAACTCAACCAACTTGTCATCAGCCAGATAATACAGTCCAAACAAATCGGCACGCGCCTCTTCTATCGTATTTCCGTAAGCTTTCAGTGCATCGGGATCCGTTTCCTTCAACAACTGCCCACTGCCATGTCCAAGACACTCATGCAAATCCGTATGAAGTTCATCACACAAGTCTCCATATCTATCAATGAGCGCCCGCGTTTCATCATCAATGACAAACTCCTGCATGAATCCATTCCCTCGCGAAGCCTTACTATAGGCATCTGTGAGGTTTCCAATGGTGACACTTTTAGAACCATGCTCTGCTCTAATCCAGTCGGCATTCGGAAGATTTATACCTATAGCTGTAGAGGGATATTCGTCTCCTCCGAGCATTGCCGCACAAATGACATTTGCCGTCACGCCCCGAACAGTCTTTTTCTTAAACCTCCTGTCCACAGGGGAATGGTCTTCAAACCACTGCGCATTCTCGCTGATCAGACGAGTACGCTTTGTTGCCTCAGCATCCTTATACTCAACAATCCCCTCCCACGAGCCTTTCAATCCCAAGGGGTCACCATAAACTTCTATGAAGCCATTGATGAAATCAACTTGTCCTTCCTGCTCTTTCAGCCACTCAATAGAATACTCGTCAAAGTGTTTAAGGTCGCCCGTCTGATAAAACTTTATCAAAATGGCTATAACCTTCTTCTGCTGTTCATTTTCAGCATATTGAGAAGCCTTCGTCAGCCAATGGATGATTTGACGGATTTTATTGCCATACATGCCATTTGCCTTATAGACAAGCTCTGTCAACTTCCCGTTTTGCTTGGTCAACTTAGAATTAAGTCCATAGGAAACAGGACGAGCATCTCCCTCCACCTTCATGCCATTATAAAAACTTTCAACCTCACTTTGCGAAACATCTTCATAGAAGTTGCAGGCAGACGTCTTGATGAGGTCTACGCCTTCAGCCTTGTTAACACGCTTTGGCAAATAGTCAGCATCAAAGATAACCGGCAGAATTTCATTCAGCAAATTGTTCTTTTCTTCCTCTGACCCTAATGCCAACTGTTCATAGGAAAGGCTATTGTAGGCATCACAAAAAAAGTCCCTACTGAATTCAGGTTTGAATTTATCACACCCATAGTGATGATAGATACCATTTGAGAACCACACTCGTTTCAAATAGACTGTCAACGCCTGAAAGTCATGAGTGTCACGGCTGCCGTTGTAAAGAAGGAAAATACTTTCAAGCACCTTGCGAATGCTAAGATTATATTTTCCAAATTGGTCAAACGTGATGTCTCTGCCTGAAAGAACAGCCTTCGACAGATAATATATATATATTTTCTGTTGAAGCCTCAGAGCTTCAAAACCTTCCAATTTATACCTCAACAACTGGATGTCGGCAAACTTTTCATCTATATAATTCATTTATTAATCATTAAATTCAACAATAAAGCCCACAGAAAGACACATTCATCTTCCTGTGGACTTCATCCTATCAGAGAAATTCATTCTACACTCAATGCCTTTGCAACATTTTTCGAACCAGGCTTTCTTCCCCGTTTCTTCGGCACCTCTGTCTGTACAGCGTTCTGCTGGAAATGACGAAGCTTGTAGTCGCGCGGCGTACAACCATTCAGTTTGAAAAATGAAGCGTAAAAAGACTGACGATTAGAGAAACCTACCATGTCGGAAATATCTTCCATGTTCAGTTCCTTGTAGCGTTTGTCAGCCAGAAGTGTCATCGCTTCTTCTATTCGATATTTATTAACGAAAGAAGTATAGTTCATGTGAAACTTTACGTTTACAACAGCTGAAATATAACGCGTGTTTGTACCTAACTCGTCAGCGAGCTTCTTGGCAGAGTAATCCTTATCCTTATATTTCTTCTGAATAAGAATAATATCAAGGATTTTTTCTTTCAATTCATCCATCAGACCGGGCCTGACAAGAGTACGGTATACCGCCTCCTTTTCCCGCTTCTCCGTAATGTTATACTTTGCCATAATACTAAAAAAATTAATTATTTTCCTCCTTTCCGTTGCAAATTTAAATATAATAAATTAATTTATCAAGTCTTTCGACATTTATTTTATAAAAAAGGCTATCTTTGTGATATCAAATCACTTAAATAACAAAAGACATGAAGAAAATACTTACCATCCTGCTCATCTTTTTCTTTACAACTCCATGCTTGGCACGTAAAGATTTTTATACCATTATCGTTTCTCTTGATGGTTGCCGTTGGGACTATCCCGAATGGTATGAGACGCCTTTCTTAAACTATATGGCTGAGAATGGTGTCAAATCGGGACTGATTCCCTCCTATCCCTCCAAAACTTTCCCTAATCATTATACACTTGCAACAGGACTTTATCCCGACCACCATGGCATTATAGCAAACTCATTTGTCAACAGAAAGGACGGACAGATATTTTCTCTCGGCAACCCCAAGACTAAAACTGACAGCAGATTCTACGGAGGAGAACCGATATGGGTTACTGCCAAAAAACAAGGCAAACGCGTTTTCACCTATCATTGGCCCGGAAGTGATGTCAAAGTGAAGAACCTCTATCCCGATGTGTGGTTCAACTACAATCAGCATCATCTCACCGTGAGCGAACGCATCACATTAGCTTCACAAGCCATCAACGCAAAAAGCGCCCCCGACCTCATCATGATTTATTTCGAGGAGCCTGACCACCAAGGCCACGACTTCGGCCCACAGAGCCCACACACCAAGGATGCACTCAGAAACATGGATGCTCACTTACAGGACTTATGGGAAAACATCCAGCAAGGACCGCGCAAAGACAGTGTCAACCTCATTGTTGTTTCCGACCACGGCATGACATTGGTGAGCCCCGAGCGAAAAATAGAATGCAAAAAATATCTTAACCCGAAATGGTATGAACGCGTTGAAGGCAACCTGCCCGCACAAATCTATTGCAAGAAAGGCTATGTAGACTCGGTTTACAATGCCTTGAAAGACCTGCCGCATCAGCGGGTATGGCGCAAGAAAGACATTCCGGCTTACCTGCATTATGGAACACACGTGAACATCGGCGATATCGTTGTAGACCCGCAAGAGGGGTGGCTGGTAACCGACGACAAGGTCAAAACAGGCGGCATGCACGGCTACGACCCTACCTACAGCGACATGCAAGCCATTTTCAGAGCCATGGGCCCGAGCTTCCGACATATCACTTACCCACACTTCCAAAATGTCAATGTCTACGCCCTTCTGTGCCACCTCATCGGGATAACTCCCGCGCCCAACGACGGAAACTTCCAGGAAGTGAGCCCCCTGCTGAACTAAACAAAGCGCATTGCTTTCACACCGACCACAGCCCTACAATTACAGCGACAGACAGCCACACATCTCCATTCACATCCAACGACAAAGATAATAAAAAAAATCTGAAAAACCAAATAATCGGGGATGTGTGGCAGTCAAAAAAAAATAAATTTTCTGAAGACTAAGATTGCATGTGGTTTCGGCACATATCCAGATACGCTCAGACTTAATGTAACACGCAAAATGTTACATGTAACATGTAATATGTAATTTTTTTTGGGGACACAAAATGAGAAATATTCAATGAGAAATCAGGAAAAGAGAACCATCATAAATCTAAAATATTACATATTACATATTACATGTAACGTTTAGCACCATATGCTAATTCACAATGCATAATTGCGCATGATACATAAGAGAGAGAATGAATGCTTACAGATTGATAGATTTACAGGGGATTATATATGATAATTATTAGCATTATTATAATATATAATATTAATATTATATATTA
>NZ_KV817550.1:20465-75854 GCF_001814685.1 Prevotella sp. HMSC077E09
TAATATATAATATTAATATTATATATTATAATAAACTATCTCTCTCTCCCCCCAATTCTCAAAGCAGTGAATCGACCTAAACGTTACATGTAATATGTAATATTTTGGAATACAGCAGAGGATATCTAACATGGCTTTAGAAACCGACAAGCACTTTGAAACGGCCTTGCAGACAGACTGTTTGCCACGGCAAATCGCCTCTTTTTGGAGTTTAACATCCATTAACGCGCCTCAATCGCGCTTTTCCATGGCTTTCGGCCTGTCATGTATTATCTTTGCAAAAGACAGACAACAGCGCACCACACATCCTGAAAGACAAACAACAGATCCGGCAACCACAGAACTATCCCTGAGAGAGAGGGATTTCTGACAAGCGTAGTGATTACGTTCTGAGAGAGACTGAGACTGACACTCACACACCCATCATCTGCGTCCACAGACCGCTGCGAGGCGTACACCCGGCAGGCAACATGCTACACAAAGCCTTTGAACAAAGCTTTGAAAAAATTACAATATTACATATTACATGTAACATTAACCCCAAAACATACATGATGCACATTGACACCAGACGCAGGCAGAATCGGATAAAAAAAGCAAGAGCGGCAAATAGGAGAATGAGCGTAAACCTTTACGTTGCTTTTCTGTGCAGACAGCATGCAAGCTATCAACAAATTTGATTACCTTTGTGATTAGAAACATATTCATCTAATAAACGAATAACAAAAAACTAATCATGAATGAATTAAAATCCTTGAACAAGCGTACAGCCCCCAAAAGCACTATGCCTGAGAGAATCATCCAGTTTGGAGAAGGTAATTTTCTCCGCGCCTTTGTTGACTGGATTGTCTTCAACATGAATCAGAAGACAGACTTCAACGCTTCTGTCGTTGTAGTTCAACCTATTGAACACGGCATGGTTGACTGGCTCAACGGACAGGATTGCCTCTATCACCTAAATCTGCAAGGAAAAGAAAATGGTCAGCCAGTCAACACGCTGACACGTATTGATGCCATCAGCCGTGCCCTCAACCCCTACACACAGCATCAGGCTTTCATGGCTCTGGCAGAGCAACCCGAGATGCGATTTATCATTTCCAACACCACTGAAGCTGGTATTGCCTTTGATGAAACCTGCAAGTTTGCAGACAAGCCTGCATCCAGCTATCCCGGCAAGCTGGTTCAACTCCTGTTCCACCGTTACCAATATTTCCATGGAGCCCCCGACAAGGGAATGATTATCATGCCGTGTGAACTGATTTTCCTCAATGGGCATCGGCTGAAAGAGTGTATCTATCAATACATAGAACTGTGGAAAGACGACCTCGGAAGTGACTATAAAGGCTTCAAGGATTGGTTTACCGACAATTGCTTCGTCTGTGCAACGCTTGTCGACAGAATTGTTCCAGGCTTCCCTCGTGAAAACATCAGCGAAATCCAACAGCAAATCTGCTATAAGGACAATCTTGTGGTCAAGGCCGAGACTTTCCACCTGTGGGTTATCGAAAAAGCTGAAAACATGACCGTAGAGCAGCTGCAGGAAGAGTTTCCCGCACACAAGGCAGGCCTGCATGTGCTTATCACCGACAATGAGAAACCCTATCATGCGCGCAAAGTGACACTGCTCAACGGTCCCCACACAGTGCTTTCTCCTGTAGCCTACCTGAGTGGTATAGACATTGTCCGTGATGCATGCGAGCACCCAGTGATAGGCAAGTATATTCATAAAGTTCAGTTTGAAGAACTCATGCAGACATTGGACTTGCCCCAAGACGAACTCCAACAGTTTGCCTCTGATGTGCTCGAGCGCTTTGAAAATCCCTTTGTCGATCATCAGGTCACTTCTATCATGCTCAACTCTTTCCCAAAATATGAAACACGCGACCTACCCGGACTGAAAATATATCTGGAAAGGAAAGGCACCCTTCCTCAAGGACTTGTATTTGGCTTGGCAGCCATTATCACTTATTATAAAGGTGGCAACCGTGAAGATGGAACAGCCATTGTTCCAAACGATGACCCTAAAATCATGGATAAACTGACAGAACTCTGGAACACGGCAGACACACGAAAGGTGGCAGAAGGCGTCCTTGCACTCAAAGAGGTATGGCATGAAAACCTCAACAAGACCGTACCTGGACTTACAGAAATGCTCAAGAAACATCTCGACCTCATCCAAGCCAAAGGTATGCTCGAGGCGGTCAAGGAGATTATCTGACACACTTTGAATTGTCACTATACCCTTTATTATCCCTATGACAACGGATAATAAAGGGATTTCTGAAAAACATGGACAGAAAAATAAAAAAAACACTTGAGAAGGCAGCACTGCAATATGAAACAGAGACGTTCCTCTTTGACGATCCCTCTTTTTTCATGCACATACCGGCAGACAATCACGACAAGGAAATCATGGCATTTATAGCCTCCTGCCTAAGCTATGGCCGACGGGAATTATTCTTTCCCAAGATTCAATACATTCTCGACAGTTCTGAAGGAAAACTAAGCAGCTGGCTTCTTTCAGACGCATTCAAAGAAAATATTCCCGACAATCAACAAACGTTCTACAGACTATACACCAACCACACAGTTCATCTGTTCCTCGACAACCTGAAAAGTCTGCTCGTGGCCTATGGCTCCATGGAAAACTTTGCAAGACTTCACACCTGCAATCATCAGGCTATCACACTGATAGAGGCGCTCTGCACATTCTTCAACACAGGAGAACATTCACACATCGTACCGCGCAACACACTGTCAAGTTGCAAAAGACTCTGCATGTTTCTGCGTTGGATGGTACGCAACGACTCCCCTGTCGACCTCGGTCTGTGGAGTGAAATTATTGATAAGCGAACGCTCATCATGCCACTCGACACCCATGTCATTCAAGAGGCCAACCGATTAGGACTTATCACAACAAAAAGCACAAGCATGAAAGCAGCCAACAAACTTACAGCCATCATGCTTGACATATTTCCCGAAGACCCTCTGAAAGGTGACTTCGCACTCTTCGGCTATGGCGTAAACCACTGACCGCGCCTTAATAAACTCTCAACACGTCACCAACTCTTATCTGATAGTCAGGCGAAAGATGATTCATCTTGTAGAGGCTCTTCAATCTGATTCCATACATCTGCGCAATACTATACATGCTTTCATTGGGCCTCACAATATGTGGACGCCCCTTATAAGCCTTATCTGCCCTCTTCTGTTTCTTTTTCAGATAGATAACCTCACCCGGCTGAAGCATATCATCCTTATTACGCTCATTATATCTGGCAATTCGACGATAAGAAATATCAATCTCCTTTCCAATACCCTTGAAAGTATCACCGGCACGTGCAATGATATAATAATTCTGATTATAAATCTTAATGGGATGCAGGGGCATACCCTTTGAAACAGGCTTATCATAACCGCCACGCTTTGCCATGAACTTGTCATACCCAGTGGCCCGGTCAAGTTCATAGAGTTTATAAAGTTCAATGAGTTCTATCAATTTATCCGCATACAGAGGGTTGGTGGCATATCCACAGGCTTTCAAGCCACGAGCCCACCCACGGTAATCTGTACGCCGAAGCGAGAACAAACTACGGTATCTTACGTTATTCCGAAGAAAGTTACTGTGATCCTCATAACTTTGCATCGCATTATCGTATGCCCTAAAGCATTCATTACGTTCATCATCATCATGATAAATAGTGTTTCCAAGCCAATCATGACACTTTATTCCAAAATGATTGTTTCCCTTGACGGTAAGCTCACTTCTGCCAGCCCCACTTTCAAAGACTCCCTGAGCCAAAGTGATACTTGCAGGAATGTTATAGCGGAGCATTTCTTCAATGGCAAGGTTCTTGTACTGGTCTATATATCCCTGATATACAGAATTCCAACGCATCTGTGCAGTCATATTCGATGCCGCAAACAGACAAAGAAACAAGAATATCGACATTTTTTTCATCATGGCAACAAATTTACGAAATATAAGAAAAAACCACAAAGAAAAATAGTGGCTTTTATTAATTATTAGTATTTTTGCAACATGTCTTACGATAAACAGATAATCATGGCTTTGGGGTCTAATCATAATCCTCTGCAAAACATATCCCATGCAGAAGTGATATTGAAACAGTTGTTCCCAGACATCACTTTTTCCAAACGACTGTGGACAAATCCCATAGGCATGACTTCTCCCCAATTTCTCAACACACTTGCCATTTGCTCTACGAAAGAGAGTCTCAAAGAAACACTCCATGACATCAAACACATCGAACTTCTATGCGGTGACACGCAGTCTCAGCGTAAGGAAAAGATTGTCGCCATGGACATCGACATCCTTAAATATGGAAGCCAGAAGCTTCATGAAAACGATTGGAATCGTCCCTATATCCAGCAACTCCTTAAAGAAATGAAACTAAAATGAAAAAACTCTTTTTGATTTTAGCACTCTTCACGAGTCTTTATGCCGAAGCACAACACTTCGATGATTACTTTACAGATGCAACGCTCCGCATTGATTACATTTTCTCAGGCAACGCCAAGCATCAGGAAATCTCATTAGATAAGCTCAATCGCTCGCCGCGATGGTATGGAAAGCACAAAAGACTGGCAGAAATTCCAGTAGAGGGAAATGGACAAATTACAGTGCGCCACCACCATACGGGTAACGTGATTTATAGAAATTCATTTTCAACGCTCTTCCAGGAATGGCTCTCTTATGACGAAGCAAAAACTACTTCAAGAAGTTTTGAAAACGTTTTTCTCGTACCTATGCCCAAAGATACCGTAGACATCACTATCGATTTACGCAACAACAGACGAGAGGTTACGACAAGCTTTACCCACCAGGTGGTTCCCTCTGACATTCTTATCCGAAAGATTGGGTACAACAAACGCACGCCATTTATACAGATGCTCGCTCCAAAAGATACAAGCAACTGTATTCACATTGCCTATATTGCAGAAGGATATCAGCCCGCAGAGATGCCGACATTTATCAGCGATGTAAACAATGCCATGGAAGCATTATTTGCCCATGAACCTTTCAAAAGCATGAAAGACCGCTTTTCTGTTGTAGCCGTTGAAGCTCCTTCAAAAGACAGTGGAACCAGCGAACCCTCTAAAGGTATCTGGAAAAACACAGCATTAAGCAGCCACTTCGATACATTCTATAGTGACCGATATCTAACTACGCTCAATATCAAGGATTTACATGATTGGCTCTCAGGTATTCCCTACGAGCATATTATCGTTCTTGTAAACACAGACCATTATGGAGGAGGTGGTATTCTGAATTCCTACAATCTTTCCATGGCTCACCATCGACTGACACGCCCTGTCGTGGTTCATGAGTTTGGACATAGCTTTGCAGGCCTTGCTGATGAATATGGCTATGAATATGAACAAATTCCCATGTATCCACACGATATTGAACCATGGGAACCAAACATTACGACCCTGGTCGACTTCCATGGCAAATGGGAAGACCTCATCCAAAAGAAAACACCAATACCGACTCCACCTACAGCAGCCAACCGACATCATGTTGGCGTTTATGAGGGTGCTGGCTATGCCCTTAAAGGCGTCTACCGTCCAACGATGGATTGCCGAATGCGCACAAATGAAAACCCAGAATTCTGTCCTGCATGCCAAAGAGCTATTACCCGTCTGATTGAATTCTATACAAAATAGAAAACTTAAACATATAGGCAATATCATCATTAGAACACCAATGTTCAAAGTCTAATTCTTTGTCGCAACGAAAAAAATTAGTAACTTTGCGCAAATAATAGAATACAATAAATTAAAAGATAAGCTATGCTTACACTTAAACTCATCAGTGAGGAAACTGAACGTGTGATTAAAGGCCTGGAGAAAAAGCACTTTGAAGGTGCTCGTGAGGCTGTAGAAAAAGTTTTAGAATACGACAAAATCCGTCGTGAGGCTCAGCAGAAGCTTGACTCCAATAAACAACAACAAAATCAACTGGCTAAGCAGATTGGTGGTTTGATGAAAGAAGGCAAGAAAGAAGAAGCCGAAAAAATCAAGAACACTGTTGCTGAATTGAAAGCTACCGACAAGGCACTCCAAGAAATCATGGACAAGGCACAGGGGGATATGACGCAGACACTCCTTGACATTCCAAACATTCCAAACGACAGAGTTCCGGAAGGCAAAGATGCAAGTAGCAATGTTGTTATCAAAGAAGATATCACTAACATGCCTCAATTGGGCGATGATGCCCTCTGCCATTGGGACTTGTTGAAGAAATATAATCTCGTAAACTTCGACCTCGGGGTGAAGATTACGGGGGCAGGTTTCCCAGTATATATCGGCAAAATGGCACGTTTCCAGCGTGCACTCGAAGCTTTCTTCCTTGATGAAGCACGCAAGTCGGGTTATGTAGAAATCCAACCTCCTTATGTTGTCAATGAAGCTTCGGGCTTGGGCACAGGTCAGCTTCCTGACAAGGAAGGGCAGATGTATCATGCCAATCTTGACAACCTTTTCTTGATACCTACAGCAGAAGTCCCCGTGACCAATATCTTCCGCGACGAGATTCTTGACGAGAAAGACCTGCCCATCAAGCATTGTGCCTACTCTGCTTGTTTCCGCCGTGAAGCAGGAAGTTATGGTAAAGATGTGCGTGGACTGAACCGTCTGCATCAGTTTGACAAGGTTGAGATTGTGCGTATTGATACTCCCGAACATTCTTATCAGTCATGGCAAGAGATGCTCGATCATGTGGAAGGTTTGCTGAAAAAACTTGAATTACCTTACCACTTGCTTCTACTTTGTGGCGGTGATATGAGTTTCACATCAAGCATCTGCGTAGATTTTGAAACCTATTCAGCAGCCCAGCACCGCTGGTTGGAGGTTTCATCGGTTTCAAACTTCGAAAGCTATCAGGCTAACCGCCTGCATTGTCGCTATCGTCATGCAGAGGACAAGAAGATAGAACTCTGTCACACACTGAATGGTTCGGCTCTTGCTTTACCACGTATTGTTGCTACAATTCTGGAGAACAACCAGACCCCACAAGGTATTCGTGTGCCCAGAGTGCTCGTACCTTATTGTGGTTTCGAATATCTTGATGACAAGAACAATTAATACATAAGGAAATCAGTATTGTTGAGCGTAACAGCTTTTCAATACTGATTTTCTACCTTTCAGGCGAACTATTACACACAAAAACATTATCTAATCTTCCATGAACAAAATCATTTCAAAAAGACAGTTTTCCGAGAAGGTGTTCTGTTTCGACATTGAAGCACCACTGATAGCCCAGAGCCGACGCGCAGGAAACTTTGTTATTGTCAGAGTAGACAAGAACAGTGAGCGTATGCCTTTAACCATTGCTGACGCTGACAAAGTGCGAGGAACTATCAAACTTGTTGTACAGAAAGTTGGACTTTCATCTACCAAACTTTGCAACCTCAATAAAGGTGATGAGGTGGCTGATGTGGTAGGACCATTAGGAAATCCCACACATATTGAGAATTTCGGTACAGTCATCTGTGCAGGAGGTGGTGTTGGCGTGGCCCCCATGCTTCCTATTATCCGTGCATTGAAGGAAGCAGGCAACCGTGTTCTATCTGTTTTGGCAGGTCGTAATAAAGAATTGATTATACTTGAAGACGAAGTAAGAGCTTCAAGTGACCAAACGATAATCATGACCGATGATGGAAGTTATGGTGAAAAAGGTGTTGTTACTGTGGGTATCGAGAAACTGATACAACAGGAACATATTGATAAAGCATTTGCCATCGGTCCACCCATCATGATGAAGTTCTGCTGTCTTCTCACTCAGAAATACAATATCCCAACCGATGTTTCACTGAATACCATCATGGTTGACGGTACAGGTATGTGTGGCGCTTGCCGTCTGACAATTGGAGGTAAGACAAAATTTGTCTGTATAGATGGGCCTGAATTTGACGGTGCATTGGTTGACTGGGACGAGATGTTCAAGCGCATGGGCACTTTTAAAGCCGTGGAAAAGGAAGAAATGGAGCATTATCAAGAACATCTCTGCCTACCTGAGACAGGGCCTTCTGTCCCATCAGCATCCCCTATCCCTCTCCCCAAGCACACTCCTCTGCCCCAGCAGGAACCTCTCAAAGCCAAGGACCGGGTGAAAATTCCACGTGTCCGTATGCCCGAACTCGACCCAGCTTATCGTGCAACAACACGGTTGGAAGAGGTCAATCAAGGTTTGACTGCAGAAATGGCTATGCGCGAAGCCCAACGATGTCTCGACTGTAAGCACCCAAGCTGTGTGGAAGGCTGTCCCGTAAACATAAATATACCGGGCTTTATCAAGCAGATTGAAAAGGGCGAATTTATTGAGGCAGCCCGCATTCTCAAGCAAACTTCTGCCCTTCCTGCTGTTTGTGGTCGAGTATGTCCACAGGAAAAGCAGTGTGAAAGTCGATGCATACACCACAAAATGAAAAGCGAACCTGTTGCCATTGGATATTTGGAACGCTTTGCCGCAGACTACGAACGCGAGAGTGGACAAACTGTTTTACCGGAAATGGCAGCCTCAAACGGCATCAAAGTGGCTGTAGTTGGCTCGGGGCCATCTGGACTTAGCTTTGCCGGTGACATGGCAAAGAATGGTTTTGATGTTTATGTGTTCGAAGCTTTGCATGAAATTGGCGGTGTGTTGAAATATGGTATACCCGAATTCCGTCTGCCCAACCGCATCGTAGAGGCAGAGATTGACAATCTTCGCAAGATGGGTGTACACTTCCAAACAGATGTTATCATAGGTAAAACTATCAGTATAGCCGAACTGAAAGCCAAAGGTTTCCAAGGAATCTTTGTTGGTTCGGGTGCGGGATTGCCTAATTTCATGGACATTCCTGGCGAGAACGCGCTGAATATCATGTCGAGCAATGAATATCTGACTCGTGTAAACCTCATGGATGCAGCCAATCCTCATACCGACACTCCTATCAACTTAGGCAAGAAAGTCCTCGTTGTGGGTGGCGGAAATACAGCCATGGACTCCTGCCGTACAGCTAAACGATTAGGCGCTGATGTCACTTTGGTCTACCGGCGCAGTGAAGCTGAGATGCCAGCCCGCATTGAAGAGGTGAAACATGCCAAGGAGGAAGGCATTCAATTCCTTACACTTCACAATCCGAAAGAATATCTGACAGATGACAATGGAGCCGTAAAAGCAGCCATTCTTGATGTCATGCAACTCGGAGAACCCGATCAAAGTGGACGCAGAAGGCCAGAAACGACAGGGCAAACTATCACGATAGTATGTGACCAAGTGATAGTAGCAGTGGGCGTTTCGCCTAATCCTTTAGTACCGCAAAGCATTGAAGGGCTGGCGCTCGGTCGTAAGAATACGATTGCTGTCAACGAACAGATGCAGTCTAACCTGCCCAAAATCTATGCGGGTGGTGACATTGTTCGTGGTGGAGCCACGGTAATCTTAGCCATGGGTGATGGCCGACGTGCAGCTGAAAACATGGCCAAACAACTGACAAAGAGCTAAAATAAGAATACCATAAAGCCCAAAAAGACTTGAAAAGCAGTCTTTTCCAAAAGAATAAAACAAAATAAAACTCAAGGGAAATATAACTTTTCAAGTCGTTCTATTGATAAAACCTCTCTAAAATACCAAGGGGCAGACAAACAACCATTTTGTATAACTTCTTTTTATACTTGAACAAGTAAGAGATTATAAAAAAAAGAAAGTTGCAAGGCAAGCAGGAGCTATGAAAAGAAGACTTCTCTTATTGCCTTAACACACAAAACTTCCTATGTAAAAAAAATCACTATTTTTAGGGATTGTATATCCTGACTGTCTTCCATACCTTTGCTCAATAGAAAGATATTCATTCTTTTGTGCACTCAATGATACTGTGTATTTCTTTTCGCTTAAAGATATAGATGAATAATTCCCACTTTCCACATTGACAACAATAAAATAGAATATATGGTTAAAAGTAAACTTACAAATGTATCTGAGACCATGCTGATAACGCTATGGGCAAAGGCTGAAGAAACCAAACGTGCGGATGCTCTGCTGCATGATGAAAAGGCTGTAGAAATTATGGAGAAAATAGAATATGATTTTTCCAAGTTCAGCAAGGCAAAATTCTCACAGGCAGGATGCTGTGTCAGGGCGAGCCTAATTGATGCAGAAATCCGAGATTTCCTCTATAATCATCCAGACGCAGTGGTTATCCAACTGGGAGCCGGTATAGATGCCCGGTATGAACGACTTCATCGTCCGTCAGTAACACACTGGTACGACTTGGATATTGAGGATGCTATCAGACTACGTCGCCAGTTGTTGTCTGAAAGTGAACGAAACACCTATATAACATCTTCCATGTTTGAGTATGGTTGGACAGAAATCGTGAAATCCCATGGAAAACCAATCCTCATCATCATTGAAGGTGTATTGATGTACTTTGAACCAGAAAAGATAAAGGCCTTTTTTCATGAACTTTGCACCCGCTTCGACAATGCTACCATAGTGTTCGACATGTTAGCTTTCGCTTTGGTTGGCCATTCCGGACAGCATGACTCTCTACGGAAAGTAGATAAAGACATAGAATTCAAATGGTCACTGCTAAACACAAGGGATATGGAAGCATGGAATCCAAAGATAAAGCTCGAAAAAGAATTCTACATGAGCAAATACGATCATGGGCGTTTTCCTTTCATTTTCAGAATGCTTTATAAAATTCCTTATTTCTTCCGCCATTACAACCAGCGTGTGGTAAAACTGGCCATTAAGACATGAGTTTAATATAAACTCTATACTATTGTCTTTCTTTTGTCAATGATATCACATATCCATTGACAGTCTCTTAGTAGTATTTGTATATTTCTTCATTGATTACAGAATGTTTTGTACAACATGGTATTGTGGGAATATATACTTTTTATTACCTTTGCAAGCTGTAAATAATATAATTCAAAAACATGACACAAATTTTCAAAAAATCAATCCTTTCTGCCATTCTGCTCATCCAGACAGGCCTGATGATGGCACAAGATGTTCCGGAAAAGCTACTTGGTGTTTATAAAGGAAAAGCTACCACTACACTAATTATCAACGAAGGAGAAACTAAAAAGTAAGAAGCAGAGAAAGTCTTTGATGTAGAAATTATCAAGACTGGAAATGACACGAAGTTAGTACTGAAAGACTTTAAATTAGGAGATGATGAATTCAAAGAAATTCCATTCCATGGATTAGGAGCCAATTATGAAGCTGGGAAAAAGCGTTGGAATATTTTTCCTGGTTCCCTACTCTCTGGAGAGAAATATGAAACAAAAGACAATAAGCAGATAATGCTTTGGGGGGCTATAGATAATAATTACAGTTTTGTGTACGAAGATGGTCGGATAGAACTAACCTTTGAAATTTTCTCTGATAAGGCAAAGAAATACAAACAGGAATTCAAAGGCAAGAATACGACAACAAATATCAAGAGCCTCCGTGCCAAGAAGCTTACCAATAGTATAGTCTATGATCTTTCTGGCCGACGTGTACACCAGCCGAAAAAAGGCTTATACATCATCAATGGCAAGAAGATTGTCAAATAATCCCTTCCCTATTGATAGGCAGAAAAAACGTTCTACCTATTACTTCATAAGAGTTGGCTCCACCTACCTCTACAATATTGATGGGCCAACTCTATTATTAAAGAGACTTAACAAACCTCTCTAAAGATACTTTCTATAAGTATTTTCAAGCAATACCTCATAGAATTCTAAAAAGAAGAACTCATCTAACCAATGCAAATACACAAAATAGAGGCATGACTTATGAATTCGACTCTTCGCCATTCCACCTTCTGATATAATCCCTGCATTCTTCCATGAGCCATTTAGGTGTGCTCGTTGCACCGCAGATACCGACGGTCTTTGCGCCATTGAACCATTGCATATCAATTTCATCAGCACTTTCTACCTGATGACTGTTGGCATTGACACTCTGGCATTCCTTAAAAAGCACTTTGCCATTTGAACTTTTCCTTCCTGCCACAAACACCACAACATCGTGCTTACTGGCGAAATTCGCAATATTAGGCATACGATTAGCCACCTGCCGGCAGATGGTATCAAAGCTCTTGAACTCGGCTTCGGGCGAGATATGCGACTGTATATAGTCAATGATATGATGAAATTCGTCAAGGCTCTTCGTCGTCTGTGAGTAGAGATAGATGCTGCGATTGAAATCGAGTTTCTTCACATCATCAAACTTTTCTATCACAATGGCTCTACTATGTGTCTGCCCGACAAGGCCAAGAACCTCGGCATGACCATTCTTTCCGAAGATCACAATCTGCCTGTCTGCATCTTCTTTATATTCTGGAATATCAGTCCCTTCTTCGTATTGCTTCTTGATACGTTTCTGAAGCTGTAACACCACAGGGCATGTAGCATCGATAATTTCAATGTTATTCCTACGCGCCAGTTCGTAAGTTTCAGGCGGTTCACCATGTGCACGCAGCAACACTTTCACGTCATGAAGCTCGCGCAATTGGTCATGATTAATGGTGACGAGTCCGTTTTCGTGGAGTCTTTCCACCTCCATGCTGTTGTGTACAATGTCTCCAAGACAGTAGAGCGTACCCCCTTTGGCCAATTCTTCCTCGGCTTTCTTGATGGCTGTGGTCACGCCAAAACAGAAACCACTGCCATTGTCAATTTCTATCTGTAGCATTTACCTTACATTAATTTTAATAACCACCTTGCCCCTATCGGGATCATTGGTAATCATGAGTATTCGAAGAGTACGCTTGGGCTCCTTAATTTGGTCGGCAATGGCCGTCACCTTGAGTTTAGCCTGCCCGCCTGGTTCTATCTTCGTCTTGTTCAACGAAATTTCCAAACCATTGGAGAACATCTGCAAATTGCGCACTTCCAAAGGTGAGCGCCCCGTGTTAGTAAGTTCTATCTCTCCTTTAATTCGCTTTCGCCCATCGAAACTTCCCAAATCGAGACTGTCTGCCGAGAGTCTCAGCTTGGGGGCAAGTGCCAGCTCTTGTTCTGTCATACGCCGGAAAGCAGGAAGCAAAATGGTTGAAACCTGAAGTTGTTTCTGTTCAGAAACCTTATCCCCAGGTGCAAAACCAAGGTAGATATTGGTTTGAGTCAGTCCGAAATCACGTAGATTTCGTGAGTCAAGATGAAGCACAGCCGTCCCCGAATGATGCGGAGCAATACGCGAAGGCGACATCTCTGCGGTCAGATAACTCGGCAAATGCATGAATACAGGCTGTGCCACTTGATTGGAATTGTTGAAGATATGTATCTTCTTCAACGGTCGGTCACCACGGTTCACATCGTCAAACTCAATATCGTTTACATCTACTTTCAGGTCACCGAGCGTAAAATCATACGTCCCCATGAAATCCTTAATCTCGCTGACCACTACACCTTGCATCGTCAGCACAAGCGGTTCTTTGCCCACATTACTGTATATGGCTACCTGCTTATGGAAATGTCCGAGTGTCTGAGCATCATAAACAGCACTCACCGTGAAGTCCTTACCTACCCCAACAGTCTCCGGAAAAGAAGCCGTCGTACACCCACAACTTGTCTTTACATCTTGAATTCGCAAGGTCTTAAAGCCTTTATTCTTCAGTTTGAACTCTGCCTTGACAGGCTGTTTGAAGAGCACTTGCCCCACATTAATAACTTTCTGGTTGGCATTGATACGCTGGGCATGTGCAGAAAGCGTTGCACTGAACAGCATGCAGCCTATTAAAATCTTATTTTTCATTATTCAATTTAATCGCTTTGTCACGTCCGCCAAACTCAGGACTATATGTGCAGCGTGCAGTGCAAGTGCCACTCATATATGAGCCTTCGCGGTCGATATAATATTCTGTTTCAATCGTATGAGTTCCTTTTGAAAGGCAATCGAAGTAGTAACTCGTCGTGCGGTCGCCGGGAGCGTAGTAATATTCCCAGCTATAACCACTGACTTGATTGACGGGTTCAAGGCAAGCAGGGCGTTTATCTGTGACTTCAACAAAGTCATAATCGCGGTCGGCTTTAAGCGTGATACGCACTTTAACCTTGTCACCCACTTTGAATTTACGAGCATTGACAACCTTTCCATTGGCATCAACAAGCTGACGGACTACGCTAAGTTGTGTAGACTGACTGTCAATGTCCTTGATATTCTGTTCATATTCAGCATAAACGGCTCCCCAACTGATGTTAGTCGAAGTCTTCTCCGCAGTCAACACACCAAACTTCTTACCACTCTTTTCTGCCTCCACAAGGGCACGTCCGGCTGTAGCCTCTGTTGTGTTAAGTTTTTCGCCATTGAGTTTCAGCACCGTATTGGCACCATAGTTCGTGAGACTTTCCTTTGTTTCACCTTGCATGAAGGCATAAATAGCATTCACACAGTTAATCGGAGTGTCCCAACTTTGTGTGCGTTTGCTCTGCAACAACCAGCGTTGCATCTCGCTGATAGTTTGTTTGTCATCGGGAGTAACGGTTTTCAGTGCCTCTATGACAGCCACCTCTGTCGGTATGCGATAGTCAAACCATGAATAATGTGCACGCTGTGTGTCGAAATAACGCCCCATTTCGTCAGAGTAGACGGTGTATTGTTTAAGGCTCTCAAGGTGTTCCTTGGCTAATTTCATATTTCCACTACGACTCAGAATGACACTCATCATAGCCTTTCCATAGATGCTGAACAGCGTATGATGCTTCTCAACAAGCCCTAAGAGATATCTGTTGTCGGCATTATTGAGGTTCTCTTTTCGCAGAGCACATATATAAAGATATTGCATGTCGGTCTCAGACGGCAGCAGGTTTCTATAGCCTTTGGTCTCCATTTTCTTGAGTTCAACAACATGTTTCCTTATTTCTCCTGCCATGAACTTCATACTGTTGTCTAACAATTTCTTTGTCGCCAGCTGCTCTCCTATCATCATATTGAGACGTTGCAGCGTTTCAGCTACGCCCACGGTGATATACAACGAACCTCGCATTCCTGGCCACCAAGAAAACGAACCATCGGCAAGCTGCAACTGACGCAGTGCGAAAAGAGCCTCTTCCTTATAGCTGTTCATCACGGCTACAGAGTCTTGTTGCCCTGCCAACTGCATCAAGTGAGCCGACAAACTGTTGGCATAATACTTGGCTGCAAGGCTGATGGCATCCTTTGTCGATGCATGGGCAACTGTTGGAAGAGCCTCTATCATCATCCATGCAGGATTGTTCGTATAACTTATTTTCAGTTTATTCTTCTCTTCCTTGACAGGGAATAGCTTATCAACATCAATGGTCTTCGTGCCCGGTTCATTCTGACTGAATGCCAAAGTGGTTACCACGTGCTCCTTATCAGAAAGAATGGGCAACAGATGTTGCTCGCCATCACTGAAAGACTGACCATTAACCACCATGCGACAAACCACAGCATCAAGATCGCAGCCCATGGTACGAAGCTGCAAAGGCTCAAAAGTAAAGGCGACTGATGCCGTGGCATTGGGGGCCAACGTCAGTTTCTTTGCCTCAGAGAAAAGTTGCTTTTCTGTCTTTGGATCAAGTATCAGCATCTCTACTTGTCCACTTTGCGCTTTGCCGGTGGTGTTAACAACACGATTAGAAAGCATTGCCTGATCGCCCATTCTGACGAAACGAGGCATGTTGGGCATAATCATTACACTCTTCTTTGCCACAGCTGTGGCTTCAAGCTCAGCATTATTCATTTCTTTATCGTGTGCCAATCCCAGCAGACGCCATGTTGTTACACTCTCCGGAAGCGTGAACTTCAGACTCACATTCCCCTTATTATCGGTCTGCAGTGCAGGGAAGAAAAATGCCGTTTCATTGAAATTCTTGCGCAGAGATGTCTGCTTCTGTACAGATTGTTGCGTTTCCCTGTGTTTCTTCGGAACACTATATCCTGTAGTGACAACCTCGTTAAGAACTGCACTTAGACTTCCACAAAGCGCATTAGCCACTTCTTCCTTGGCAAGAACCATGCTGCCTGTCATGGAAGACTTTTGCACGGCACGTGATCCACGCACATAAACCGCGGGACGAATATAACCGTTGAGCACATAATGTGTAAAGTCGAAAGGACGCACATAGAGTTGTTTCAGTGGCATTTCACCATAGAGACTCATCGCCGCAAAACTGTTTCCACGCCATTGCATATAAGGTAAATACCAATTGAAACGTACATCTAAGTCCCAATTGTGTGCATAAATATCGTCAAGGCTCATGTCATACATCGTTGCCATGAGTTGTGCACGAGCGGGCTTGCCCATTTTATCTGTAATCTGAAGCGTCCATGTTTCCTGTTGTCCGGGCGTGAGTTTGTCGCGGAAAGTAATCCATTTCGTGTGAAGTTCCAATTTCGGTTCGGGACGACGAACAGTTATATCGTGGCTATGGAGCACACCATCTTTCACCCAAGCATAAGCCAATGTGATGCCGTCATGATATTCTTCCTTATATTTCAAGGCACGTGTACGCAGTTCATCATTCAGCGTAAAAGTGCCACTTTCAAGCACCTTGCTGCCCGAAAGCATGCTATAGTACACCATGACATCATGCCTGCTCGAACCTATCTGCACATAGACAGGCTTGCCATCTTCTCTGAAATGGTCACTGCTCGCATAGAACCAATCCTCTGCTTCGTCAGCAGGCTTCTTGTCTTTCAACGAGAATACCGTAAACGAACAGTGCAGCGTATCCTCGCCACAGATAGCTTCCAAAGTGTGGCGACCACTCTTCAGCTTCCCAAGATCAAACGTAACAGACTCGTTAGCATTGGCCTGATATACCGTATTGTCTACCTTATAGTCTATCTTTGCGGCAATATTCTGACCGGAAAGGTTCTTATAATCAAAGGTGAAATGCAGCATACTGTCGCGCTCTATGCGTTCGGGCAACCGACAATAGAAATAAGTCGAACGGTTACTGAGCGGGAGATTGAGGCTCCCCTCATGGCTTTCGCCGGCACCATCGGTGACCGTTGCACTCACTTCAACGATATAATAACGCGACATGTTGTTCTTGGCTTCGGGCATAGTGAGCACTACCGGCACATGAAAATGCCCTTCCTCGTCTGTCTTAATGGTGTCTGTCTTGAGTGTCTTCTGATATTCATTGTCACCTCTCCACCAATACCAATTCGGCCGACGGGTCACAGTATAGACCACCTGGGCACCCTGCACAGGAACCCCGGCATAGCTTTTGGCCGTGCCCTCCACATGGATTGTGTCACCATTCTGATAGGCCTTTGCATAAGGAGTGAAGTCAACGGTAAACGTAGGACGCTTGTATTCCTCAACATGAAAATCTGTTTGGTAATCTTCGTTGGCTTCAATCGAAAACGAACCAGTCTTTCCCGATTTAGGAAGGTCAAACGTTGCATTGGCCGTTCCATAGGCATCGGTGAGCACTTTCTTCGTTGCTATCTCGTTATCTTCAGTATCATAGAGTTTCAATGTGATGCTGTCGGATGCATTGACTGAAGCCTTTTTCGTCTGGTTATTCTTCTTAAAGTCAATCAAGCTCACGTGGACTTGCTGTCCGGGACGGTAGAGACGGCGGTCTGTGAAAAGCTGGATATCATTCTCTATGAAATCATCTTCATCGTCCTTAACATAGTCTTCACCCGCTGAATAGTAGGAATTATCAGCATGCCACAGGCAGAATTTATCGTCAGGAGTGAAAGCCTGATAGCGAACCACGGATGCATTGCTATGCGGCTGATAGACAGTTTCTCCGTGTTTATCCACATCAAGCGTAGCCCGTAATTTGATTTCGTTCTCGTTATAGTTACGCGTAAAGACATTGATTTTGGCATCTGCAATGGGCTTTCCTGTGGTGGCACTCATGGCAACGAGTTTCGTAATCCCTCCGGGAAGGCCGGTTTGCAGCACATACATATCTGAAATGTGGAGCAATGTGCGCTCGGGTTTAATGTCTTTGTTATCTGTTGTGAATTCAACAAGATAGACGCCTTTCTGCAATGGAGCAATCGTCATAGAGTCACAGCTCACCTTATAGGCCGGCAGTCCCACGTAACGATGGGTCACCGAAGTAGCCGTAGGCAGCAGCAACAGCTTTTCAAGCTTGGCATATTCCTGCTTTTCGTTTGGGTTGAGCATCAGATATTCCTGCGTATTCAACCGTGTAACAGTCATCGTGAGGTTCTGAATATTTGTCAGCTGACGTATCTTTACTCTGATTTGCCTGTTGGGTAACTGTACTGTCGGGCCACAATCAACAATGAAACTCGGAAGCGTGAGGCGGCTCTGTGCATTGCGAAGTATGTTCATACGAGGCCAGGTGCCCCATTTGGAGAGTGCATAGTTGAGATAGTTCATCTTTTCAGCAGCCGTCACATCATTGGCCTGATCCATGAAATTATAACGGGCAATAGCCAATTCACCAGCAATAGGCAAATCCTGATAGCATGTGATGAGCGAGTCAAGACATTGCAGATATTTTGATTTCTTCAGTTCGTATTTGTCGTTGCAGTGCTGCTCCTCAACTAACTTAAAGGCACAATAGCAGGCTGCACTGCGGTTGTTGTGAGCCTCATACCATTGAAGAAGCGTCTTATAGTCACCGGCAGCAAAGCCAAGGACATGCAAAAGGTCGTTGTAGAAAATATGACTGTCGATACCTTCTATCATCAATGGTGCATAGTTCTCGGCCTTTACAGCAGCCAAGAGTGCAGGGTTCTGCATGGAACGGCGCATGAACTTCTTGCTCACCTCCATGGAGTCGGCTACATATCTGAACTCCTTTTGATAGATTCTCCCCAGCACACTGTAGTAGATTGCTGCTGCAGCACGGTCGTCTTTCTCGGCTTTCATGGCTGAAAGGCTCAACCGTTGTAACTGTGGTTGCAGGGAGTCGCCTGACAGGTCTTGCCAGTTGACCACTTGTTCAAGCTCGGCCTTGATGAGCTGACCATAGGCTTTGTCTGCCCGTGCCTTAGCACTGATCTGATTGAGGATGCCGATAGCCGAACGCGGTTGGTTCTTTTTCTGCACCTGTTCGTATTGTTTCCACAACGAATTATAGCTGTCTGCCATGATAGCGAAAGGCATCATCAACAGCAGGGCAAGAGAAAACATCACCTTTTTCATACGATTTGTTTTTATGTTTTTTGTCTGCAAGACCTATCAAGAATATCCATACACGCTTTGCAAAGATAATGATTTTTTTTACAGTAATACCGATTTCCCGTCATTTTTTATCAACGATTACCCTTTGGAAGCAATAAAGAAATCCCTCCGTTTTGTAAAGATTATCAGCAGAAATTTAACATCTTTTGGCCATACCAAATAGAAATAAAAAACCATTCTCAACGCATGAGCAAAGTCATTTCTGAACTTCAACTGTCTCGTTTTTATTTCTTTTGCATGCAACTCCATTCATAATAAGCTGTAATTTGAGGCAGATCAGACAATAACTTGAGTCAGAATACACAACGAAATGAGGCAAATTGCGAGGTAATTTGATGCAAATTGCAATGCTTTTTAGCGTGATGTTGTATTGCCATTTATCCCAAATCTCATAACTGTCTGACTGTCAAAACATTGCAATTCATCGAAAAACAAGCCTTATTTAGGGCGAGGAAAAGTCTCTTTTCAAATACGCGAGTATAGCGAGGGCAATTGTAAAGAAATTTAAGAAGTATTTTCTGAACATCTTTATTGATAAAACAACGGAGAGAAAGAGCTTTCCCAAAAGACAGAACGAAAAGGAGATATTGGTGAATACAAATAGTTTGATTGAACGCATAAAACCGAAAAAGGCATGCCGAATGACTTCCGGCATGCCTTTTCCTAATATAACTTTCCGACTGATTAACCGAAATTATCATACATGATTGCATCTTGATCAACGCCAAGACTATCCAGATAATCGGTCACTGTCTTGATAAGCATTGGAGGACCACAGAGATAATATTCGCAATCTTCAGGTGCCTCATGATCTTTCAAGTAGGTATCACGGATACAGTTAACTGCAAAACCTGTATAATACTTCACACCCGCTGCATCGGCTTTCGGGTCTGCACGGTCGAGCGAAAGGTGGAAATGGAAATTTGGATATTCCTTTTCAAGCTCCCAGAAGTCCTCAAGGAAGAAAGCCTCACCCAAGGCTCGTGCACCATAGAAGAAGTGCATTTCGCGGTCGGTTGTATGCAACGTCTTTGTCATGTGCATGATTTGTGCACGCAACGGTGCCATACCCGCTCCACCACCAATCCAAATCATCTCCTTACCGGAAGTGAAATTCGGGTGGAAGTCGCCATAAGGCCCACTCATCATCACCTTATCTCCAGGCTTGAGAGAGAAGATATAAGAGGATCCGATACCTGTAGGCACGTTTTGGAAACCTATTTGCGGACGTGGAAGGAAAGGCGTTGTGGCAATACGAACGGTAAGCGTAATGATGTCGCCCTCGGCAGGATAGTTGGCCATGGAATAAGCGCGAACGGTAGGTTCGGGGTTATGTGCTTTGAGAGAGAAGAT
Organism: Prevotella sp. HMSC077E09; assembly: GCF_001814685.1. NCBI lineage: Bacteria > Pseudomonadati > Bacteroidota > Bacteroidia > Bacteroidales > Prevotellaceae > Prevotella > Prevotella sp. HMSC077E09. The sequence goes on from NZ_KV817550.1 coordinate 40,979, forward strand.
ATTAAACTTCTTCCATGCACCTATATATTCCTCGCCAATGAGTGCCTTATCGAAGTCTTTATCATAGTCGATGCAGTCATATGCAGGGATTTTAATCTGTGCATACGAGCCAGGAATGAAGTCCATATGCTCTCCGGGAGGCAATGACACCTTGAATTCCTTGATGAAAGAACTTACATTCTGATTGGAAATGACAGTACACTCCCACTCTTTTACGCCCATGACACTCTCGGGAACTTTGACTTTCAAGTCGCCTTTTACCTTGCACTGACAGCCTAATCGCCAATGATCTTTAATTTGTTTCCGCGTGAAATGAGGTTTTTCAGAGTCAAGGATTTCACCACCACCTTCAAGCACCTGCAACTTGCATTGCCCACAGCTGGCCTTACCACCGCAGGCAGAAGGCAGGAAAATACCATTCTCGTTGAGGGTCGCCATCACGCTGCTGCCCTGTGGCACCTCTATCGTTTTATCGCCATTGATTTCTATTTTTACGTTACCGCTTGGGCTGAGATATTTCTTGGCTACAAGCAGCATAACGACGAGAAGGAGTATGATGATGAGGAATACCCCTATGCTTGATAAAATGAACTGTTCCATATACCTTATTATATTTTAAGTCCGCTGAACACCATCATGGCCATTGCCATGAGTCCAACGGTGATAAACGTGATGCCAAGCCCTTGCAGTGGCTTTGGAACATCACTATACTGCATCTTTTCACGAATGGCACCCATGAGCACAATAGCTAATGTCCAGCCGAGTCCGGAACCGACAGCATAGACGACAGCATCAGCCACATTGCCGATATACTGCGTGTTGCTTGGATCAAGATTGATGCGCTGCTGCATGAAAAGAGACGCTCCCATGATAGCACAGTTGACGGCAATCAAAGGCAAGAAAATACCTAAAGCTGAATAAAGTGACGGCGAATACTTTTCAACTGTCATCTCTACCAACTGCGTAATGCCGGCAATAACAGCAATGAAGAGAATGAAACTCAAATAGGAAAGGTCGACTCCTTCAATCAAACAGTTGGGCCCAAGCACCTTCGTTTGGAGCAGATAATCAACCGGAACCGTTACGAACAGCACAAAGGTTACAGCCATACCAAGCCCGAAGGAAGTCTTTACATTCTTGCTTACGGCAAGGAATGAACACATGCCGAGGAAGAAAGCAAAGATCATGTTGTCGACAAATATCGAACGGAAAAACAATGAAATGATATGTTCCATCTTATTTCTACTTTATTTATTTCTCTTTATAAAAATAGGCACGATGTACCCAAATGACACAACCTACAAGAATTAAGGCCATGGCCGGCATCGTCATCATACCATTATTCATATAACCTGTATCGTAGACTGACTGCGGTATCAATTGGAAACCAAGCAGACTGCCACGTCCCAACAGTTCGCGGAAAGCACCGACAATAACTAAAATCAACGCATACCCTAAACCATTGCCTACTCCATCAAGGAAACTTGGCCAAGGTTTATTCATCATTGCAAAAGCCTCAAGACGCCCCATGAGAATACAGTTGGTGATAATCAGCCCGACATAGACCGACAACTGCACGCTGACATCATAAGCTACAGCCTTCAATATCTGACTGACAATAGTTACCAAAGCAGCAACGACCACCAATTGAACAATGATACGGATGCGCATTGGAATGGTTTTGCGGATAGAAGCAATGATAACATTAGAGAAAGCCGTAATGATTGTAACGGCAAGTCCCATGACAATAGCTGGCTTCAGCTGTGAAGTGACAGCCAACGCACTGCAGATACCAAGCACTTGAACTAAGATTGGGTTATCAAGGTTCAGCGGATTGATAAATGCTTCTTTATTTTGTTTACTGAATAAACTCATCTTCTGCTGTTATTATAAGGATTATTTATCATTCAAGAATGTCAGATACTTGCCCAAAGCTTCATGCAACATGTCACGCACACCATTACTGGTCAGTGTGGCACCTGTTACGGCATCAACCTGTGTTGTAGGGTCGGTGACATTCTTTTCAACTCCAAGTGCAATAGTTTTATCGTCACCTGACGTAAAAACTTTCTTGCCTTGGAACTTTTCCTGCCAAGCAACGTTGTCCTTGATTTCTGCACCTAAGCCTGCAGTCTCACTTTCATGATTGAAATAGGCACCGTAGACCGTAGCCTTATCTTCATTTAAAGCGATATACCCACTGATAGGCCCCCAGAGTCCCATACCATAAACAGGGATTACATATTTGCGAGAACCGTTGACTTTGCAGATATACAAAGCCAACTTACCTGCCTTATAATCCTTGCTTTCAAGCTTGAAACCGGCTTTTTCACCGCCTTGCGTTCCAGCCTCAACAATCTTCCCTTTTTCATCAATCACTTCATCGGCAATGACCACTTCCTTATATTTGGCATCGGCTTCTTCATTGCTAAGGTCACGAATGTTGAGTGAATTCAGTATCTGCTTCTTCTTATCAAGTGCCACATTAGCATCCTGCATTGGTTTCAAAGCCTGAAACACGAAAGCCAAAAGGAAAGCAACAATGACTACGATAACGGCAGAATAGATAATCGTATATGAATTTGAATTTGTCTTCATAATCAATCTCTTATTTATTTTTCATTCGTTACACGTTTTGCACGACGAGAGATGTTGCGCTGAACAACGCAATAGTCGATGAGTGGAGCAATCATATTGCCGAAGAAAATCGCTAACATCATGCCCTCGGGAAAACCAGGATTCATTACGCGGACTATCACAGCAAGTGCACCGATGAAGAAACCATAGTAGTATTTTCCCGTCTCTGTACGAGCAGAAGTGACAGGATCAGTAGCCATGAACACGGCACCAAAGCAGAAACCTCCCAACACAATATGCTCATACCATTGTATAGGAGTCATGCCCAAAGCATGGAACAACACTGCCATCACAATACCACCGGCAAATACAGAGCCCATGGTTTTCCAGCTGGCAATGCCTGTCCATAACAAAATAACAGCTCCGATGGCAATAGCAATAACGCTGGTTTCGCCTATTGAACCTGGTATAAAGCCAATGATCATATCAGCCAATGATGCATCAGGCATACTACCTGTTGCCAATTGGCCAAGCGGAGTAGCTGCAGTAAAGGCATCAGGAAGAGTATTACCCAGGCCAAAAATGGAGTTAGTAGCTACCCATACGCGGTCACCTGTCATAGCACTTGAATAAGAGAAGAACAGGAACATACGGGCAGCAACTGCCACATTGAAGATATTCATACCTGTTCCACCGAAGATTTCCTTAACGAAAATCACTGAAAAAGCACACGCCAAAGCCAACATCCACAAAGGACAGCTGACAGGAACTATCATTGGAATGATGATACCTGAAACCAAATAGCCTTCTTGGATCTCTTCTCCTTTCCATTGTGCCCATGCAAATTCAATGCCTAAACCAACAACATAGCTGACAATTAGCTTGGGGAGAACGGCCAAAAAGCCAAACATGAACATGTTCCAGAAAGAAGCTTCTGCCAATTTTCCTGCTGCAGCAAAGTTCTGATAGCCTATATTATACATTCCAAAGAGCAAAGCTGGAAGCAAAGCTATCACAACAAAGCTCATGATACGCTTCGAATCAATCGCATCATGGATATTGGTTCCACTCACTGATGTGGTATTAGGCACATACAGAAATGTCTCCAATCCGTCAAACACACTTCGAAAAGCATGGAGTTTACCACCCTTTTCAAATGTAGGTTTGATGTTATCAAGATATTTTCTTAGACTCATAATTCTTTTTATCCTTAAATATTAAGCATTCTCTTTACGAAGCATATCAAGACCATTGCGTACTATCTTTTGCAATTCCAACTTGGAAGAGTCAACGAATTCAGCCACAGCAAAGTCTTCCGGGCTTACTTCATAAATACCCAACTGCTCCATCTTGTCGATGTCTTCTGCAATGATGGCCTTGATAAGATACTCTCCATAGATATCCATTGGAAGCACTTTATCGTACTCTCCGCTCATAATCATGTGACGTTCACCACCCTTTATGCGTGCATCAAGGTTGTATTCTTTCTTACCCAAGAGCCAAGAAAGATAACTACGTGAAGCAGAGAATTGATTGAGACGTGGCAGTATCCAACCGAAAAGTTCATGCCTTTCATCACCTTCCGGGATTACTGTCACCTCAGAGGTATGAGCACCAATGTAATCTTCAAGCGTAGACTTGTGACCTGTCAGTGGGTTTCCATTGATGATACGCACATGTTCTGTAGCATTCAATTGGCCTTCAAGCATTGCAGAAAGTGGAGTTCCCACCAATGTTTCAACATAAGATGGAGTCTTAACTTCGCTACCGGCAACGGCAATAACACGTCGAAGGTCTACTTTTCCCGTATTAAACAAGCGGCCAAAAAAGATTACAGCTGCAGGATCTACTGTCCAAACAACCTCTCCCTTATTGACAGGAGCCACATGATTGACCTGTACACCAACATTTCCAGCAGGGCACTTGCCATCGAAAATATTGATTTCAACATCCTTAGCACCAACAAGCGCGGATGCTGTCTGCTGCTTACTTACCCCCAAGTAAGTCTTCTGTATCTTTGAAAGAGCCGTCAATCCCGTCTGAAAATCTTTCTCATTACCTCTTAGTTCTATTTCAAAGTCTGAAGCCAAAGGCATATCTCTAAATGCAGAAACAAAGATTGCTTTCGGCTTTGTGTCGGGAGTTGTAGCCACTGCATAAGGCAACTGCTGAATATAACCAAACAAACCAGCTTCTAAAAGCGCCGCTCTGACAGCATCACCCTCAAGTTTAACAACATCCTTTGTCCCAAAATCAACATATTGCTGGGTGTCATCAGCCTTCACTTTGACACAGAGAACCTTGCGGCGTTCACCTCTCACGACTGCTTCCACAGTACCGCTGACGGGAGATGCGAACTTCACTTCAGGATATTTCTTGTCCACAAACAGAGCGTCCCCTGCCTTGACACAGTCACCTTCATGCACAACAACCTTTGGTGTAACGCCTCCGAAACTATCCGGCACAAGCGCATATTCAGCACTTTTAATCGGTTTTATAATTTCGCCATTGGCCCTACCTTTCAGGTTAATGTCTAAGCCCTTACGTAACTTAATTACATTTGCCATAACTATTTTATATATGAATACTTCTTTTACCTTAAGAAAGAACAGGTGTAAAACAACGGATGCAAAATTAAAGAAAAATAAGCATAAAAGAAAGAAAAAAATGCAATTTATTCCCTCATGAATTAAAATTGATGTATTTTTGCAAGGTAAATGCGTTAGAGAGGACAAACTGAAAAGACTCAAACATATTGTCAATGCCTTAATATGGACCTTGGCAGGGCTATATTTTGCACTTATTATATTGCTGCACATCCCAGCAGTTAAAGGGGTTATTGGTCAAGAAGCAAGCCATGTCTTAGCAGAGAAATTAGGCACTAAAGTTGAGATTGGGAAGGTTGATCTCGGTTTTCTCAATCGCTTGATTATTGATGACATTGTGGTTTATGACCAGTATGGACAGAAACTGCTTAGCTCTTCGCGTGCTTCTGTCAAGATAGAAATACTCCCTTTACTTGAAGGTCATATTTCTGTATCATCTGCCCAGCTGTTTGGTGCCATGGTAAATACCTATCGCCACACAGCTGAAACAAAGCCTAACTACCAGTTTGTGCTCGATTCTCTCGCATCAAAAGATAAGAGTTCCCAAAGCAAACTCGATTTGCATGTGGGGGCACTCATCATTCGTAACAGTCGATTAAAATACAACCAACAGGACACAAAGAGCTGTGCAGGGAAATTAGACACAAGACATCTGAACGTGTCAGATATCAGTGCACATATTATTCTCAACGCACTTACGAACGACAGTATCAACCTTGTCATCAAAAAACTATCACTCAAAGAAGCAAGCGGTCTACAGCTTGTTTCGCTCTCAACCAAGTTCATTGCCAACAAACAACAGGCAAAGTTGGATTTTTTCACCATTCAACTTCCTGGCACACAGGTAAACATCAAGGATGGAGAAGCAAGCTATTCTTTTGAGGACGGCAAGTTACAGCTACCTTCTATTCAGTACTCCGCAACGCTCAACCATTCTGTCATCCGCCCTTCAGATTTGGCTTTCATGCTTCCTGAACTCAAAAACTTCAAGAAAAAAATCGACCTTTCCTTGTCTGTCAACGGCACCGGCACGACAGCTCGCATCGCATCTCTATTAGTAAATAGTCACAGTATCTATCTTTCGGCCAATGGTTCTGTAAGCAACTGGCAGGCAAAAACACGCTGGGCTGCAGATATCAACAGTTTAAGAATGCGAGGAGATGGCATCAAATTCATCAGTGACAATTTAGGGCAACGCCTGAATATTCCCATTGAAGTTACACGCTTGGGCAACATCCAGTTCAAAGGAAACCTGGGGGGGTATGGTAAAGACATCGCCATGAAAGGCATGCTCTACACTGATGCCGGCAATGCAAACCTAAGAGTTGGCCTGCACGGAAAGAACTTCAATGGACGCATTGAAACTGCTGGTGTAAACTTAGGAAAGATTATTGACAATCAACAATTGGGCATCATAGCTGCCAAACTCTATGCCAAAGGCAATGCAGAAGGGAAAAACTTCAAGGTTGATGCACAAGGAACGATTGACCATGTAGACTATAATCACTACACCTATCATAATATCGACATCAACGGTATCATTCAAAAGCGCGACCATCAACAGAGCTTTAAGGGTAAACTCAATATCAACGATCCCAATGGGAAAGTGCAAATCAATGGTGATTTCAGTAATATCAGACGAAATCTCAAGTTGAACCTCACCGGCCACATTGCGAATTTCAATCCACATGCACTGAAACTGACCGACAATTTTCCTGCAACAACTTTCTCCATGGAGTTCAATGCCAACATCAGCGGACGCAATCTGAACACGGCCAACGGCACTATCACCATGAATAACTTTGAGATGCAGGCGCCCAACAACAGCTACCGACTGAACGAACTGAAGTTGCAGGCTGGCCAAGAAAACGACCAACACATTGTCACCTTACAGAGTGATTTTGCACAAATGCAGCTTGTCGGCCATTACAACTATGCAACTTTACCTAACAGTATCACAAATATTCTGGCCAGCAAACTGCCTACTCTTCCCGGCCTGCCACGCATGAAACACACCGACAGCAACGACTTCGTGTTGAATGCCAATATCAAGAAGAGCGATTGGCTACAGAAACTTTTCGGCGCAGACATTAATTTTGAGAGACCAATTCAGCTGTCTGCCAAAGTCAACGACCGCCAACGACAGATGAACCTGACTGCTCAACTGCCTTCATTCAGCTATGCAGGTAATCATTTTGAACAGGGCTATATCAAGATAGATGCACCCTCAGACACGTTGAAAGCCAACATCCATGCCCGAAAACTCTCTGAAGATGGAAAAGGAATATATTGGAACATTCAGGCCAAAGCTGCTGACAACAAACTGAATTCCGTGCTCACTTGGAAGAACCTCAAAGGTCAGGACATTCACGGTTCCCTACACACAGAGACCGATTTCTTCAAGATACAAGGTAAGGATGCAGCCCATATCAATGTGCATTCATCCAAGGTCTTTGTTAATGGAACCACATGGACCATACAGCCCAGCGACATTATCTATCACGCAAAAGACCTGACGATAGACCACTTTGCCGTTACCCACGGCAACGAACATATCATCATTGACGGTCGTGCAACGCCTAATCCGAAAGACTCTATCATTGCAGAACTCAGGAATGTTGACATTGCCTATATCCTCAATCTCGTGAATTTCCATGCCGTGGAATTCAGTGGAAAAGCTACAGGAAAGGCTTATGTTGCTTCGGCTTTCGGCAAACCATCGGCTTCCGCCAAACTGAAGGTTAACGATTTCCGCTTTGAGGATGGGCGCATGGGAACCTTATATGCTGATGCAAAGTGGAACGACAAGGAAGGCCAGATAGATATTGACGCAACGGCTAAAGACACGGTTTCCAATCATGTTACCAACACGGTCACACCTATAGAAACCGTAATCTTAGGCTATGTGTCACCACGAAAAGACAATATTGAACTGAACATTGCAGCCAAAGGCACACGTATAGAGTTTCTCAAAAGCTTCTGCAGCAGTTTCATTGATAACGTGGATGCCTATGCCAACGGTAACATACAGGTGGCAGGCCCACTCAGCAGCATCAATCTTACCGGTGATGTCACAGCTAACGGCAATCTTCATCTAAGCCCCCTCAACACAACCTACAGGTTGAAAGACGCTCATATCCATGCCGTTCCCAATGAAATCCGCCTCGTCAACGACACGGTTTATGATCGGGATGCCCATTTGGGAATTGTCAACGGTACGCTCTATCACCAGCATCTCACTAAGCTAAACTACGATATTCATGTCGCAGCACATAACCTCCTCGCCTATGATACCCACTCTTTCAACAACAACACCTTTTACGGCACGGCCTATGTCACGGGAAAATGTGACATTCGTGGCAAGAGTGGTGAAGTCACTATTGATGTCAATGCCACGCCCAACCATGGCAGTCAGATAGTCTACAACGTATCCAGCCCGACAGCAATCTCAAAGCAGGAGTTCATTCATTGGAATAACCGCGACAGCTTGATACTACGTGCCCTCCACCCCAAAGAAAAGAAAACAGAAGTGCACCATGTAGAAATCCCCACCGACATGCACATCAACTTCTTAGTCAATGTCACGCCGGAGATGACGCTCAAGCTGCTCATGGATCCCACAACCGGTGACTATATTGCCCTGAATGGCAGCGGAGGACTGCGTGCCACCTATTATAATAAAGGCAACTTCGACCTCTATGGCAACTATCTCATTGATCATGGTGTCTATAAACTGACTATTCAGAATGCGATAAAGAAAGACTTCCAGTTTGTTCCTGGTGGCAGCATCAGTTTTGGTGGCGACCCCTATGCTGCAGCACTGAACCTCAAGGCACAATATACGGTACAGGGAGTCAGCCTGGGTGACTTACACATTGGACGCAGTTTCTCCAACAATAACATCCGTGTGAACTGCCTGATGAACATCACCGGGACGCCGGCCTCGCCCAAGATTGATTTCGGATTAGACTTGCCAACGGTCAACAACGATGCCAAACAAATGGTGTTCAGCCTCATCAACAGTGAAGAGGAAATGAACCAACAGGTGCTTTATCTGTTGGCCATCGGACGTTTCTATACGCAGGGAAATAACAATTCAACGGCAGAGACAGGACAGAGTCAGACGAGTTTAGCCATGCAGAGCCTGCTCAGTGGCACCGTGAGCCAGCAGATTAATAACGTATTAAGCAATGTAGTTAACAACTCAAACTGGAACTTCGGAGCCAACATCTCTACCGGTGACGAAGGTTGGAACAATGCAGAATACGAGGGTATACTAAGTGGACGCCTGCTCAACAACCGCCTTCTGTTCAACGGACAGTTTGGATATCGCGACAACACGAATGCAACAACGAGCTTCATCGGTGATTTCGACCTGCGCTATCTCCTCTTTCCGAATGGCAATTTCGCTATACGGATGTACAATCAAACCAATGACCGCTACTTCACGCACAACAGCTTGAACACTCAAGGAATAGGACTAATTCTGAAAAAAGACTTCAATAGTTTCAGAGATTTATTCAGAAGGGAAAAGAAGAAGATTATAGTAAATAATGTAAAATAACAGCGAAACTTCGTCACTATCACACCCCTTCTCCCCTATCTTCTTTGGTTAAGGAACCAAAAATGCAAAGCAGCACGCCTAACCGCATGACGGTAAATCCTAAAAGATTAAAGAATGTAGGCATAGATTTATACGATTGAACAGCATGAGACATGCAATATAATTTCCCAAAATATATTCCTATATTTCTTTACAAAACGCTTAAAAATTCTCCACTAAACTTTCTCTCAACCCGAAAACGCTCCCAAAATTAAAAGACAGCAAGCCTCTAATAATCAACAAGTTATAAGAAACAAAAGAAATACAGTGCCAACAAAACCTCTGTTTTAAGTCATTTTACGATGCATTATGCCTCTAAATGCAATCCATTCTATATCAAAACACGTACCATTTTGCCTTAAAATGCATCGCGTTTTGCCCATAAACACATCAAAGTTCAGCCTTTTCCATTCCGCCGCTTGCATTTTTCATTTCTTACTTCATGCTCATTATGCCAATTATTTCTCTATTTCAAACTTTTCAAGACCTGTTTTTTTCAGATGTTTTTTAACAAATACTATACTGAGATACACCACTCAAGCCCTATGAATCATGGGCATATCATTTTGTAAAGTTTATCAAGCGATAAACTACACTGACTGCTTTTAAGAGATATCGGGAAGCCTTTATTCGTATTAAATAACATCAAACGTCATAGAATCACTTGTCACTTCAATTATTATTTCATAGGAATGAGCAATTCATTGAAAGGATATTTGCAAGGTCGTCAATATTATTTATCTTACAGCGTGGTATGTTTGGCCTAACGGATTTATGCATTCAAGCTAAATCTTCATGAGTATCATGGTTGCATTTGAATCAGATGGCACTATGCCCAAATGTCTGTCATTGTGTGTGTTTATGCTGCATCGTTTTCATTATTAATTGTGTTAGCTTTCGATTCAATGCCATTCACATGGTCATTTGATGCGAATTGTGCGGTTAATTCATAGAGATTGCAATATGATTTAATTGTGTTTAGTGGGTTCTTTGCAAAGAACTTATGAGCAGAAACGAAACTTTGCTTTGGTGGGAGAATTGAATGTTTTGTGGCAAAACACCTTTTTTAGATTGTTTTAAGCATCATTAAATATCACTATTATTGAGTATTGCAAAACCTATTGGTTCTTTATAATTTTGCATTTGCAAACGAATCTTATTATTTTTTTCTGATTAAACAACCACTATCTTTTGGACTTTGAGTGTAGTCAATATCATCTTTGAGAAGGAAGAATGCATTGAAATGATATAAACTCATGGATAAAAAAGAGAAGGAAAATAGTCGCAAAGAGAATCTTATCTTTCGTTTTGGATAAAGATCTTTGATTTTTTAATCATCAATCTCTTGTAGTGTATGTTGCGAGGGTTATGGAAAAACATAGCTGAAGCTTTGAAAACACCATGAGAATGTATGAAAAATAAAGTATAATTTAACAAATAATAGAAATGAAATTCATGAGAACTATCTTCTCGCTGATTGTTATTTTCATCTTGGCATCGGCCTGCAGAAACAATAACGAGGATGATGTGCAGATGTCAAACGGCATTGCTCTTTCTGTAGTTGGCAATGCCTTTATGGCAGAAGACGATACCGAGGGCGTTACACTCAATGTATTGATGGCCTTTGCTCCCACTAAGGACGAGACCATAGAGCTGACTTTGGAGGGCAACGAAGGCGACATCGTGCACTTGGACCATAGTGTTTTACATTTTAAGGCAAAGCAAAAGGAGGCTACAGTGAAAGTGATATCCAATGCAAAGCATGCGCTTTCTGTACCAAAGACGCTGAGTATAACCATCGGAAAGACGTCAGATCCACGAATGAAAGCAGCAGATGAAGGGGTGAAAATCGTGGTTACACCCGATGCCGACATCCCCATTTTGACGCCAGAACAGCAGAAACTCATTGCGGGATATAAAGAAAAGTTTGGTTTTGACCTCACTTCTCTATTAGGAAAGGTGCCTGTTGAGACCACAGTTTTATTTAACAACAAAGATAAAGAGGAATTTTTCAAGGGGAAATCCAAGGCCTCTTTCAAGGGATTCAGCATCATCACACTCAGTGAGAAGGCAACTGCCGATGCGCCGATACTAAAGATTGTAGACAATCCTATGGGGCTAACGTCATTCTGTTACGATGTATTGAAAGCTAAAACTGTGGAAGATCATGAATTCTTTTTGCAGCAACCTTACGGCAGTGCGATAGTGCAGGCTATTAATTACGATGCAACAAAGGAACAATTCAGCATGAGTCTCGACAACATTAAGCTCATTCCGTCCTCAGGTGGGGTGGAGTTTGTGGTTCAACGCCCTAACCTCTACGACGAGATGATATCCGCTTTGCCCTTTGTTTATTACTTTTCAGCATGGGAAAGGGTTAAAGAACTACGTGACAAAGGAACTTTGGTATATGTGAAAGAGAATGGAAAGATTGTGGGTTATCAAATTACCGACGAGTTTCTTTTAGCCGGAGGCTCAATTGATCCCCAACGTTGGCTTGGCATAAGTGATATAAGTCGCGACACATATAATAACACTCCTTCTGATTGGGTGACACCAAAAGGCCATGTAGATTTTACGAAAGGAACGATGACATTTGTGTTTCCATGGGACTTTGAGGCGGCAAATGGCTATCAACAAGTGCGTGTCACCTATACGATGCACAAGTAAATCGCGAATATCTAATCATCATTGACAACGACAACATCATTTTGTTTGCAATCCAACTTACTCTTGTAACGATAAGTTATCAGGTGATTTACAATGCAGCTATCAAGCATATAAACAATGAAAAAAATCATAAAATTCAATCAACAATGAAAAGTAATCTAATCAAACTATTTCTGTTCGGATGCTTACTCATGCCCTTGGGAGCGAAAGCAGCAGGGCCTGTGAAGTTCTTTTGCATAGAACTCCGTAACGGAACGAAGACAGAGTTTGCACTTTCTGACACACCCAAAATCACTTTTGCTAACGGAAGCATGACCGCTTCGACAGAAAAACGAAGCATTACCGTAGCTTTATCGGACATCGTTCATTACAGTTTTAGTGAGAAAACTCTTACCGATGGTATTTCTACACCGTCTCAACGCCGTGTAGATAAACCGCAGGCAGATTACTATGAGGGGCATATTCGCTTGCGAGGACTCCTTGCTGGGGCACCTGTTAGTATGGTAACAATCGGTGGGCGATTGGTTTTTAAAACACAAGCTTCATTAAATGGTTTGCTCGACATCAGTCTTTCGTCCTATCCTGCAGGCGTATACGTGGTATGCACACCAAATGGTAATCTCAAGATAGCCGTTAATAAATGATGAAAGTATCAATATATTACACAGAATTACAACTTAAAACAATAATAAAAATGAAGAAGTATCTACTCGCAATTGTTTTCGCTTTCACCTTTGTAACCTTGTCTGCACAAACTTATCAGATGAAAATTGTAAAAAAGGGAGGTGAAATCGTGAAACTATCTGCTGATGATATCCAAGAGATTTCTTTTGAAGCAGATGAAAGTTCGCAACAAACTCCAAAGTATGCAACGCTATTCGGAGTGAAATGGGCAACGGGAAACCTACAATATGACAAAGGAACATGGAAGTTAGCCGACCATCAGTGGGATTATTTTAATCCTCGTTATGGAATGCATAGAAACTCATCTGAGGCTTATAGAACAGAGATGATACAAGCTGATGACCAGATAGACCACTTCAACTTTGGTGTTTGTGGTAAGAATGCACTCACTTATTCGAAAGATGTGTATGGAAACACAACGAAAACAAACATTGCAGGGAAGATGTATACAGATGATAAGTTCCTACACGAAACCACTGATTTCAGCCAAGCAGCCTTTGGTGACATTGCCTATTGGGCTACAAAAGGAAAGTATCGCTTACCATCTTATGACGAAATTTACAACTTAGCACAGCGTGGGAAGTGGCAGCTTGGCTATGTAATTGTGAAAAACAATGACCGAATATATGGCTATTTAGTGACCGAACCAGGTGAAGGTGACTTTGCAAGAACCATTACTCGCCCTATACAACTGACGCAAGATGATCTCTCTAAAGGCCTATTTCTGCCTTTCGCAGGCTCTCGATATGATGACACAAAGGGAGTGAAGTATGCAGGTTATGGTGGATATTACTCGGCATCTATTCTCTTTGGAGATGATAAAGATTTTGCACGTATATTAGGTATTGATTGGGATGGTGTTTATTCTGAAAATGGAGATAACTGCCGATATGGTCTGTCGATTCGACCTGTAGTAGTAGAATAATTGCATGATAATAGGAAAAGACCACTCAAGAAAGTCTAATTGGCTCTTTTTGAGTGGTCTTTTTTTACCTAAGACTTATATAAAAATAATGAAAATGCTTATAGGGTGGTAGCAGAACTTGCTAGTATAGAGATGTTCATACGTTGCTGTTTTTGAAGCCCTTTTCCAAAACATTCCGATAAGGTCTTCTTCTATACATATTATCAAACAATAGTACACAACAGTAAATGTCATTATTTACTCTGATATTCCAATCTTGGAATTATCAGAAAACCGACAAAACACAAGACGGCCCAAGAGGGTTCCAAGATCGTAATAGAGGCTTTGAGCCCATAAAGGATGCCGTACGGACCATAACTACAGATAATAGGACAGAGTTTGTGCAATATGATGACATTGAAAAATCTTTAGGATGCAGCGTCTATTATGCACATTCACACCGCCTATAGTAGAAAGAAGATGTAGAATAATCTGAATACCTATATTTCTTTACAAAACGCTTCAACATTCTCCACCAAACTTTCTCTCACCCCGAAAACGGCCTAAAAATCAAAAGATAGCAAAGCTCTAATAATCAGTAAGTTATAAGAAACAAAAGAAATACAGTGCCAATAAAACCTCTGTTTTAAGTCATTTTACGATGCGTTATGCCTCAAAATGCAATCCATTCTATATCAAAACACGCACCATTTTACCTTAAAATGCATCGCATTTTGCCCATAAACATATCAAAATCCAGCCTTTTCCATTCTGCTTCTTGCCTTTTTTACTTCTTATTTCATGCTCATCACGCCAATTATTCCTCTATTTCAAACTTTTCAAGACCTGTTTTTTTCAGATGTTTTTTAACAACAGTATTACCAAGAAGTATCATTGAAGTTAAGACTACATATGATATATAGAATTGTAAAATTTATCAAGTTTCCAACATCACAGACTATCCTCAAACGATAACAGAAACTTCGTAATTTGTTAAATAATACTAAACGCATCGTAATTACCTGTTACTTAAATTGTTATTTCATATGAAATACCGTACCTTTGCACCCGTTTTCGAGTGTGCCCATATTGTATGGGGACGCCAACATAACATAAAGTCTAACTTTATTAAATTAATTTTTTTATTATTTTTATGTCAGAATTAAAGAACGTACAGCCATTGGTAGACTTCAATTGGGACGAGTTTGAGAATGGTTCAAGCGCAAACGTCAGCAAGCAAGACCTTGAAAAGGCTTATGACGAAACCCTGAACAAGATTCAGGAGCATCAGGTTGTAGAGGGTACTGTTATCTCTCTCGACAAGAAAGAAGTGGTTGTTAACATCGGTTACAAGAGCGATGGTATCATTCCTGCTTCTGAATTCCGTTACAATCCAGATTTGAAGGTCGGTGACAAGGTTGAGGTTTACGTAGAAAACCAGGAAGACAAGAAAGGCCAGTTGGTTCTTTCTCACCGCAAGGCCCGTCTGAACAAGAGCTGGGACAAGGTTAACGAAGCGCTCGAGAATGAGGAAATCATTCAGGGTTACATCAAATGTCGCACTAAAGGTGGTATGATTGTTGATGTATTCGGTATTGAGGCATTCCTCCCAGGCAGCCAGATTGACGTTCATCCTATACGCGACTACGATGTATTCGTAGGCAAAACCATGGAGTTCAAGGTTGTAAAAATCAATCAGGAATTCCGCAATGTTGTCGTTTCTCACAAGGCTTTGATTGAAGCTGAGTTGGAAGCACAGAAGAAAGAAATTATCTCTCATCTTGAGAAAGGACAGGTACTCGAGGGTACAGTCAAGAACATCACTTCTTATGGTGTATTCGTTGACCTCGGTGGTGTTGACGGACTCATTCATATTACAGACCTCTCTTGGGGCCGCGTAAGCGATCCACACGAGGTTGTTGCACTCGACCAGAAGATTAATGTCGTTATTCTTGACTTCGATGAAGATAAGAAGCGCATTGCTCTCGGCTTGAAGCAGCTCACTCCTCACCCATGGGATGCACTCAACCCAGACCTGAAGGTAGGTGACCATGTAAAGGGTAAAGTTGTCGTTATTGCCGACTATGGTGCATTTGTTGAAATCCAGCCAGGTGTTGAAGGTCTTATCCATGTAAGCGAAATGTCATGGAGTCAGCACTTGCGTTCAGCACAGGAATTCATGCATGTAGGCGACGAAGTGGAAGCAGTCATTCTGACTCTCGACCGCGACGAACGCAAGATGAGCCTCGGAATCAAGCAACTCAAGGAAGATCCATGGGAGGCTATCGAAAGCAAGTATCCTGTTGGTAGCAAGCATACGGCAAAGGTTCGCAACTTCACTAACTTCGGTATCTTCGTTGAACTTGAAGAAGGTGTTGATGGTTTAATCCACATCAGCGATCTCTCTTGGACCAAGAAAGTAAAGCATCCATCTGAATTCACGACTGTTGGTGCTGAAATCGACGTTGTAGTTCTTGACATTGACAAAGAGAACCGTCGTCTGAGTCTCGGCCACAAGCAGCTTGAAGATAATCCTTGGGACACCTATGAAACACTCTACACTCCAGGTTCTGTTCATGAAGGTAAGATTACCCAGATGATGGATAAGGGTGCTGTTATCACCTTGAACGAAGGTGGTGAAGGCTTCGCTACACCTAAGCACCTTGTAAAAGAAGATGGTTCACAGGCTCAGCTTGGTGAGGAACTCCCATTCAAGGTGATTGAGTTCGTGAAAGAAACCAAGCGCATCATCCTCTCTCACAGCCGTACATTTGAAGAGGGTAAGGACGATGTTGTCGCAGCTAAGCCGGCTCGTAAGCACACAGCTCACAAGTCTGACGCTGCTGCCCAGATTAACAATGTAGCTGCAGGCACCTCTCTTGGCGACCTCAACGTACTTGCTGATCTGAAAGCTAAGATGGAAAAAGGCGAATAATTCAAGCCTTAACCAATAATAACAAGAGCCTGCTTTGAAAAAAGCGGGCTCTTTTTTTGCACTTACAAATATTTTTCTTACCTTTGCAGTGAAATCAATACAGTTGTGTTTCCGTTCGAGAAACACACTTCTATTCAATCAATATTTTTCATATACTTAGTATGTATAGCAAGGACGAATTATTATCTAAGGACGTCACCGAGCTGGCTAAGATTGCCTCCGAGTTAGGTGTCACCTTTAACCAAAAAGATAGTCAAGAAGATATCATTTACGCTATTCTGGATAAACAGGCCATAGAAGAAGGTAACAGAAATCCATTAAGCGCCAAAAGAAAACGCACAAGAATTGTAAAAAAAGATACCGATCGTGTCTATACTGTAAAAGGTAAAGAGGGCGAGAACCTCGATACAAAGAAAAGCAAGTCAGCAACTGCTGAACAGAAATCGCTTTTTAAGGACGAAGAGCCTACCTCGGAAGAAGTTCCCAACCCTGAAGAACTTCTGGCTGCTATGCCGAAACATCGTGGCAGAAAGTCGAAGAAAGAACTTGAATTAATTGCAGCTGCAGAGGCTGCACGTGCAAAAGAAGCCGCTACAGAAAGTACGGAAGCTACGGCAGAAACACCCAAACAGCCCACAGAAGAGGCCGAAACAACCAATCAACAGGAAGAAATCGTTCCCGAAGCTGCCTTTTCTGCAAATTCTCCAGCTGTGGAAGATACAGAAAAGAACAATCTCCTCGAACAGCTTCAGGCCAAGATGAATGACCATAACAAGGACACTGAAGAAGCTAAGGTTCCTGTCAATGGTGTATGGGAAGGCGATCCCGCTGACGGCACAGACTTCATCACGGTCGTTGATCTACCTATCGAAGATCAAGGAGTCGTTCCAAATTTCGACATGTTTGATAATCCGACAACAGGAGTAATGCCTCAACAAGGAGGCTATCAGCACTCTGTTCCTGCACAGCAGAATGTAGAACGTTTCGATTTTTCAGACCTCATCACAGCCAACGGAGTTCTCGAAGCGATGCCAGATGGCTATGGTTTCCTTCGTTCGAGTGATTATAACTATCTTTCTTCGCCCGACGATATCTATGTTGCCACGAATATCATCAAGAAATATGGACTCAAAACGGGTGATGTCATTCAATGTCATGTGCGTCCTCCTCACGATGGAGAGAAGTATTTTCCACTGACAACAATAGACAAAATCAATGGCCGTCAGCCAACAGAAGTGCGCGATCGCATTCCATTTGAACATCTGACACCACTCTTTCCTGAAGAGAAGTTCACGCTTTGTGGTGATCATGCCACCACAAACCTATCGACTCGCATCGTCGACCTCTTCTCTCCTATCGGTAAAGGACAGCGTGCCCTCATCGTAGCACAGCCTAAAACAGGTAAGACAATCTTGATGAAAGACATAGCAAATGCCATTGCCGCTAATCATCCAGAGGCCTATCTGATGATGCTACTCATTGATGAACGTCCGGAAGAAGTTACCGATATGGCTCGTACTGTCAATGCAGAAGTCATAGCGTCAACTTTTGATGAACCGGCCGAACGCCATGTAAAGATTGCCGGCATCGTACTTGAGAAGGCAAAACGCATGGTTGAATGTGGACATGATGTTGTCATCTTCCTTGATTCTATCACACGCTTGGCCCGCGCTTACAACACCGTAAGCCCTGCCAGTGGTAAAGTCTTGACGGGTGGTGTTGATGCCAACGCACTGCAAAAACCCAAGCGCTTCTTCGGTGCGGCCCGCAATATTGAGGGCGGTGGTTCATTGACTATCATTGCAACTGCACTTATTGATACAGGCAGCAAAATGGATGAAGTGATCTTCGAAGAGTTCAAAGGCACTGGTAATATGGAGCTTCAACTCGACCGTTCGCTCAGCAACAAGCGTATATTCCCTGCTGTTAACCTTGTGGCTTCAAGCACACGCCGTGATGATTTGCTCCAGGATAAGACAACACTCGACCGCATGTGGATCCTCCGCAAATATATCAGCGACATGAATCCAATAGAGGCAATGAACTCTATTCACGACCGAATGGTGCACACACGCGATAATGAAGAGTTCCTGCTATCAATGAATTCATAAGATATTTATTGCAGATTGAGAGAAAAGAGGCGCTAAGGTAATACTTTTTCCCTTAGCGCTTTTTCCTTTATCAACAGATAAAATCATGCTAAGTTATCAAGGTCTTTTGCCCTATAGACGCTGATTTCTGCAAATGATGAAATGCTTTAAAACAAGAAACTAAGCATGAAAGGGAAAATACGAAGCTACGCCCATTTCGTGAATATACTCCTTTCAGAAAGACAAACAGGCATGTCAATAAATCTAAATACAGCTGATCTCTGCTCACATCTCCGGGAGAAACTATTCGAAGAAAATGGCACTTACCATGCCATTTGGATTGCCATGCAGAATGATACAGGATTGACGGCCGTGGTGCGTTCGCGCCAACTGCACATCTACCGCAACGGTAAGAAAATATTAGTACTTGCAGGAAAGGCGGCTCCTAAAATCATCAGAGAAGACCATCTCTGCAGACTTGTTCCCAAAGAATTACTGAAATGAGACTCACCTATATCTTTCACAGCGGTTTTGTCATTGAGACCCAAAGCTGCATTCTCATCTTCGATTACTGGTTAGATCCTACAGGTGTAATTCCCAAGATCCTTTCTACCCAAAAGCCTGTCTACGTGTTTGCAAGCCATTTCCACGAAGATCACTTCACCAAAGAAATCTTGGAATGGCGGCATGAATATCCTTCAATCACCTTTACCTATATTCTCTCCAAGGATATTCTGAGGCACAGAAGGACCGAAAAGACAAGTGCTGACGTATGGTTGGCAAAGGGAGGAACATGGAACGACGAGCATATTAAAGTGTATGCTACCGGCAGTAACGACAGTGGAGTTTCATGGATTGTAGAGGTTTCTGACAGGAAAATCTTCCATGCGGGCGACCTTAACAACTGGTATGCCCGCTTCCTTTACGACAATTATGAGGGTGGAACCATTGTCTCTGAGGAATTCGGACTGATTAATCCATGCCAAGATGAGAAACGTTTCCTCGGTGAGTTAAAAGATATTCGAAAGATTACAGACGCTTTTGATATTGTAATGTTTCCCGTTGATGCACGCATTGGCAATGGATATACACGTGGTGCCAGACAGTTCATTGACCGTTTCAATGTTGGCATCTTCGTCCCCATGCACTTTGTCGCCAGCGGATTTGAGAGTGCTTGGCGCATGAAAGAATTTACCGATGAGAAAGGAATAGTCTTTTGGTCCATAGCACATGAAGGGGAAACTATAGATATATGATAAACAAAGGAAACTTGAAACTCTCTATTAAACGACATTTATCAATCGTCATTTGCAAACAATGAAAAGCGATACCTACAACATGCAAAGTTCTCTTTTCCATATAAATATCTACTGTTCAGCACGTACATCATAACCCTTTTTGTAAAGATTGCTGGTTGAAACTCAACTTCTGGTAGATCAAACTACCATATGTTAAATAAGTAGTTAAAACAAGAAATACTGAAGGTTCTGACATAGAAAGCCGTAATTTAAGGTAGGTAAAGTGTAATTAACATAACTTCCTGAACCACAGTTTATTTCCACCGGCACTGCTTCTCAAACGAGAATGATTTTGAATTTTCCTTTCAAAATACTTGCAAATGGGGGTCGAAATTTTGTATCTTTGTAGGCGGATAACAAATTAATAATCTTTTTCTCATGGAAAATCAACGTATGCAAAGGGGCAACATGGCAGCCCGTAACAACCGTGCCATGCAGAGTTCTGAGGTCTTTATACGTCTTGACATTTCGATGCTCAACTCTTACGACATGATGCTCGTAAGAGAAAAATATGGCATCGAGGGTTGGGGAGTTGTGGTGTTCATCATGAAATATCTCATCGAACGCCGCACAGACTGTCGTGCCCCACTCTATGCTGTGAACGAAATCGCCCGCATCTGTCACAAAAGAAAAAACAGTGTGCTGCAGCTTATCATGGAGTTTCCTTCACTCTTTGAAATTGAAGCCAACGGAAAGATATTTTTTAGTCCGTATTTACTGCAGTTTTTCGGCAATTCTTCTGCAAATGAAAAGCAAACAAATCACAGTTTAGATAAATTAACAAATGAGACACTTGATAATCAGAAAGTTAGCTTTCCTAAGAACAAGAACAAAGAACAAGAACAAATAACGACGAAAGAGAAAAAGAGAAAGGGAACCTCCCCCGACCCAAGGGGAACCTCCCCCGACCCCTCCCAAGGAGGGGAGGACGACGCCGACGGGAAGAATTTGGGGGAAATAGGAACCTCCCCCGACCCCTCCCAAGGAGGGGAGAACGACGCCGACGGAAAGAGGTTGAGGAGAGAGGAAAGTATAACGGCCATGCATTCGGCAACATCTTGTGGCACGAAACAACGGAAGACACAGAAAACGGAAGTGCGGCATCGGACCGAACAAACGGCAGCTGCCCCGCCCACGCAGGCTGAAATGGGCGTGACACGCGAGCTGTTGAGCCAACTTTATCAGGACAACGAGTACATGACAAGTCTCGAACGCATTGCCAATCTTGCCGTGCGGACGAACTTTGCCGTGCGCCGTAACCTGCTCTTCTGGTTCCAATACTACTGCCAATCACATGCCAAACGAGTGAAAGACATTGCCGATGCCAAGGATTACTTAGCCAATCTGATGCGGCCGGGAAGCAATACGCGTGCTCATTTCATGGCTTATCAGAACCGCATCTATGAGAGAAACTACCAAATGAAAATGCAATCACAACGAAACGAGCAACAAAATGCAGGCAGGATAAACGCAGGCTGCTGTCAATCATAAAAAGAAAATGAAAGCAGCCTAATGTTGTTTTGGGCATATTCACTGTGAAGAAAAAAAAGAAACAAAACGCTTGTAACTTGGTCAAATATATTCTATCTTTGCAAAACGACAATGATTTTCTTAACTGCACTAAGCCACATGAAACATCAAGGGAAATGCCCTGACGCGTTATCGCAGAAAATAATGAGAAAAAACACAACGCGGGAAATGGCCGCTTTACTGTTGGCACTGCTTGTCATTCTATTAGCGAGCGGCTGCAACACATCGGGCGCTAAAAAGCAACAAGAAGCATCAAAAGACACGACAGCTACAGCAAAGAAAGATCTCTTGCGGTTGTATGACAAGCAAATCAGAGCCTATTATCTTAACTTGACAGAAATATCAGACGGCGGCATCCTATCCATGTCGCACAAAGCACAAGTGGAATATACCGACATTGCAGTAGAACTGATTGACGAAGCCATACGAAGGAAGGGCTATAAACCCGTGGATAATGAGACTGCCCGAAAAGCCATCATGAAATATTTCGGTGTGGATGTAACGCAAAGCAATGACATTCAAGTGACGAGAAACTTCAGAACGTATATCTTCAAGAACGGTAATGCAGCAGAACGTGCCAAACAAGAGAAAGCAATGAACGAGCATAGCTTCGAAGAACAAGGCTATTTCTGGAACAGACTCATCTATGTGCCAAATTATAACTACATTGCAACTTCCCCCACTATAGACATGGCGGTAAACATCAAGGGACTGCCTGATGAAACCATAGATAAAAGTGACAGAAAGACGATAAGGCATGGGAAACTCTATTTCAACTTCAATGACAGCATATTCTTCAACGAAAACAATTTTATCTTTCATGACAGCAAAGCAGCTTTTTCATGGCTGAAGAAGAATGATGAAGAGTTTCTCATCAATCTGCTGCGTGACTACGGATATGACAAGAACGAAGAAATCAACAAGTTGGTGATGGCCGACATGCTGAAAGGATATACGCCTGTAGGTGAGCCTTGGATGCTCGACAACACTGTTGCCTGCAAGAAAAAGACGAAGCATCCGAAAGTGGAAATCAGAGAAGGACTACTGAAAAGCATTCTGAAACAGCCTGCAACAGAAGAAAACAAGGAGTGGGAAATTCTCTTCAATGACTATATCGACTATCTGCTGAATGAAGAAGAGCAGAAACTCCCCATGTGGATGACTGAATTCACCAAGAAAGAACGCTATAAAGTTGCAGCCTATTTGTGCTATTATCTCTATAAAATCAGCAAGAAAAATGGCTTTACTGACACCTCTCTTCTTGGACATGCACTCTATTACAATAATGCATTCTACAAGTATATTGTTGACCAGCATTATTTTAATCTTCCTGGTTTTGAAGCACTATGCTACAAAGTATATGATGATTATGACACCGAGGTAAAAATAAGAACACACCAAGACGAATGAAAAAACGAAGCATTATCAAATACGTTTTACTTGCATTGCTATCCTTAAGTTTTGCAAGTAGCTGCAACAAGCAACATAAAAAGACAGATGAGGCGAATGCCAACGACACAAAAGTTCATACAGAAAAAGATTTGTTGAAAGTATATGAGAAGCAAATCAGAGCCTATTATGAAGAACTTTCAGACGTGGGTATGGATGGTATTGAGGTCATGCCATGCAAAAGTCAAGTTGAATATACAGACATCGCCATTGAACTCATCTATGAAGCGCTGAAGAGAACGGGCTTCAGAACGGTTGACAACGAGACTGCCCGAAAAGCAATCCTGAAATACTACGGTGTAGACATTTCTCAAAACAACACAACCTTAGCAGAACAAGGTTTTCTTACTTATATCTTTAAGAATGGAAACCCTACCGAACGAAAAAGGCAAAACATTGCAATGAATTCTGCTTTCTATGAGAAACCAAGCTATTTCTGGAATAAAATCATTTATGTTCCAAATTATAACTACATTTTTCCCCACCCTACTATTAATGAAGTTGTAGATATTAAAGGACTACCCGATATCTTCGAAGAAGACTATGATGTGAGATTGTTTAAGACGGGAAAGCTCTATTATGACCTAAGTCGCAAAGAATCATATTATGAAAATGAATTTATTTTTCATGATAACAAGAAAGCATTTGCATGGCTGAAAAACCATGAATGGGGATTTCTTACCAACCTATTACAAAAATATGGCTATGACAAAAATGAGGAGATTAATAGGTTGCTGCTTAACTGGATGATAATGGAATATGCCACTGTGGCGAAATCACACATCCTTAATGAGACCTTCGCTATCAAGAAAAAGACAAAATGGCCACATGTAGAAATCAGAGAAGGACTGCTGAGAAGTATTCTGAAGCTACCTGCAAAAACAGAAAACATCAAAATAAGTTCACTCATGAATACCTATATCAAATACATGATGAATGAGGACGGAGAAGATACACCTGATTGGGCAAAAGAATTTAATAAGGAAGAACGCTATAAAGTTGCAGCATACTTGTATTATTATCAATATAGATTTTGCAAAAAGTTTGGCGTAGAAGAGACAGAACTTCTTGGACAAGCTCTCTATAATAACACCGCATTCAGAGACTATATAGCTGATGAAAACTATTTCAATCTGCAAGGATTTCAAGAACTCTGCAATAAAGTTTATGAAGAAGTTGATACCAGTGAGAAACTCAAAAAAGCTTATCATGAATAAAAAGACATCACTCTTACTTGCCTTTCTGTTCTTAATATTAGCATTAGGACACAGCCAAACAGCAGTGAAGAGGCAGGATCATTATAGTTTGGCGATAGCAGCGATAAAAACAAACAAGCTTTCGGAACTTGACGCACAGCTCAAACACATCAGCAATCTCGACTCTCTGATAGAGAGAGGTGAGTATATATCGTACACCTTGCTTGGCTATGCATGTCTTTACAATAACAAAGCGGCCATACAAAAGCTCATTGCACGGAAGGCCAGTATCAACGATGCCTATTCTGATGAGGTTTATATCTACGATGCACTCAACATGGCTATCGACAAAGGGGATTATGCCTTGGCAAAATATTTCATCTCTTTGGGTGCAAAAGTAAACCAGCCCTACAACGAAGAGGGACTGTGTCCACTGGCCTTAAGCTGCATGAAGAATAATTATCCCATAGCCAACCTGCTGCTGAACCACGGGGCTAAAGCTGACGGAGTTGGTGATCTTGGTGGAAATTACATCACCTATCCGCTCATCATTGCCGTGGAAAAACGAAACAAAGCCATCGTGCAACTGCTGTTGAAACATGGTGCTAAAAAGAATGTGAAAGACACGGAAGGTTTCACACCACTTTCATTGGCACGAGAATTAGGATATACAGAAATCATAAGACTCCTGGAGAACAAAAACAAATAAAAGGCAGAAATCGTCTAAAACAAAAGAATATAAGGTGCAAAAACAGTATTTTCCATTCGCATTTTGAACGAGAGAAGAATAAAAAGGAATTTATTTCAACATTTATTAAAATTTTAACACTGAATTCAAACAACATTGGTAAAATTTAACTAAATTTGCATCATCAAAGTATTAACTGGGTTTATCCCCTCAAATTATTCATTAAATTTCAGTTAACAGTCATGCAAAAAAAATTGCATTTATTATTGGCGCTGATGTTGTTCTTTGCAACATCCCTCATGGCGCAAGTAACAACATCAGGCATTAACGGTAAGGTTGTCGCTGCCGGAGAAACAATTATCGGAGCTACAGTGACAGCTGTTCACGTTCCTTCAGGAACAACCTACAATGCTGTTACCAACACCAATGGTCGTTACACCATTCAAGGTATGCGTGTAGGAGGCCCTTACACCATTACGATCTCCTACATCGGATTTAAAGATGAGGTAAAGAAAAACATCAGCCTCACCCTCGGTGAAAGCTCTGTTATCAATGCAGATCTGAAAGAAGACGAGCATACACTTGGCGAAGTCATTGTTTCGGGTGTGGCAGGAAAGGGCGGCATGGGTGCTGCTTCAAACTTCAATCAAAGACAGATTGACAATGCACCCTCCATTGACCGTAACATCTATGATGTTGCAAAGCTGTCTCCGTTGGTGAATACTTCCAAAATCGGCGGTATTTCTATTGCGGGATCAAACAACCGTTTCAACTCTTTCCAGATTGACGGTATGGTCAGCAACGATGTGTTTGGTTTGGCAAGCTCGGGCACAAACGGTGGTCAGACGGGCACCAATCCTATCTCCATGGATGCCATTGAGCAGATACAGATTGTTGCTTCACCTTTCGATGTAAGACAAGGTGGCTTTACCGGTGGTGGTATTAACGCCATTACAAAGTCCGGTACAAATAAATTCCACGCGTCAGCCTATACCTATTATACCGATGAAAACCTTTATGGTCGTTGGAACCAAAAGTTGGATAAGAGCGAAAAATTAGGCAAACAGTCTACCAAGACCATTGGTGGTTCTGTGTCAGGTGCATTCGTAAAAGACAAGTTGTTCTTCTTCACAAACGTTGAATACAAGAAGAATTCCTATCCAAGTTCTATCTATCCGGGCTATGCCTCTGATTATATCACTGAAGCAGAAGCAAAGCAGATTGCTGACGCTTACTACAAATACACCGGCGTGAGAGAGACATACGGCAGAAGAGACCTGAATTCCCGTTCTGTTTCTGCTTTGACCCGTTTGGACTGGAACATTGATGATTACAACAAATTCACCTTCCGTTATCAGTTAAACGACTCTTACAAGGAAGTCTTCGGCGTGAATTCCAAGACCTATATGTTCAACAAGAGTGGTTACACCATGAATAACCGCACGAACTCTTTCGTTGCCGAATTGAACTCACGCATTGGCGATGCTCTTTACAATGAGGCACGTATCGGTGCATCTTTCGTACGTGACAACCGCGGTATAGACTATTCTGCACCTAACGTAACCATTGACGGTCTTGGTCATAAGGGTGGTATGAGAGCCTACATCGGAACAGAATACTCTTCAGGTGCAAACTACCTCAATCAAGACATCTACACTATTGAAGACAACCTGAGTTGGACTTTGGGCAACCATAATATCACTTTCGGTACACACAATGAGTTCTATCACTTGCAGAACCTGTTTATTCAGGCCAACACCGGTGCATATTACTATAATTCTTTGGCCGACTTCTTAAACGATAAAGCATGGAAATTCGCCTATAACTATTCTGATGTAGCGCTGACGGGCACCACCAAGTGGTCTGGAGTCGTAGAAGCTGCACAGTGGGCATTCTATGTTCAGGACAAATGGGACATCAACAACAACCTGAACCTTACCTATGGTCTGCGTCTGGACATTCCAATGAGTATGAACCATCCTACAAGTAATCCCGACTTCAACAGCAGTGCTTACGCTACCAACAATAATGTAGCCGTGGGCGATGTGCCATCTACCAAGATCATGTGGTCGCCACGTGTAGGTTTCCGTTGGTATACCAACGACAGTCACAGCATATTGTTCCGTGGAGGTGTAGGTCTGTTTACAGGCCGTGTGCCTTTCGTTTGGTTGTCTAACGCATGGAACAACACCGGTGTAGAGATGAAGGGAACAACCATTCAGACTGCAGGAAGCGTTCCTTCGTTGCAGCATTATGGCACAGATGCATACGCTGCAGCAATGTCTGCACCCGGAGGTGCATCCAAACCAACTATCAACACCATCAGCAAGAGCTTCAAGTATCCGCAGGTGTTCCGTGCAAACTTGGCTATGGAGACTATGCTTCCCGGCGATATCAAGATGACTCTTGAAGGTCTTTACTCAAAAACGCTGAACAATGTATGGTTTGATAACCTTGCATTGAAATCTGATGGAACAACCTATGCCGTTGATCCAACAGTACCTTCTTCTGCAACTCCTCACTTTAAGGCTAATGCCGGAGACTATTATGCTATTATCAATCTGAGAAATACCAATAAGGGTTACAGCTACAGTGCAAGCGCTACACTTGAAAAGAACTTTGCATGGGGTCTCGACTTGATGGCAAGCTACACCTTCGGTCACTCTTATTCTGTAAACGATGGCACGTCTTCTGTTGCATATTCTAACTGGAAATACAACTATTGTGTTGACCCAACCAACAGAAATGAGATTGCAAAATCAATGTTTGATATTCCTCATCGCGTGCTGGCAGTAGCTTCTTACACTACTCCGAAGTATGGAAACGGCCGCTTTGCAACTAATATTTCTCTTACTTACAATGGCAATTCCGGGCAGCACTACAGCTTGACAATGAAAGAGGAAGCCGACTTCAACGGAGATTCTCAAAAAGGTAACACCCTACTCTATGTTCCTACAGAAGATGAACTTGCTAAGATGAACTTCAAAACTCCTGCTGACAGAGAAGCATTCGGCAATTGGATCAACAGCCATGACTTTGCCAAGAAGAACAGAGGAAAGTATTCTAAGCGCAATGCAGCAACTGCTCCATGGGAGAACCGCTTCAACCTACACTTTGCAGAAAGCTTCTTCTATCTGAAAGAACGTGGAAGCAAGGTCGAGCTGACTTTCGACATAGAGAACTTCGCCAATCTGCTGAACCACAATTGGGGTACAAGTTACGAATCAGCTTACAGTGAAACAATTCTCAAAGTGGAGAAACTGACCAAGTCGGGCAATGATTATGTTCCAACTTATTCATTCCTTGGCTATGGCCCAAGCAAGAGCGACATCTTCAGCCGCTGGCATATGCAGCTCGGTCTTCGCGTGACATTCTAAATCATCTTCTACAGACTGATTTACATATAAAAACAAGGTAATCTCTTCGGGGATTACCTTTTTTTTATTAACTTTGCCCAAATCAAACAGCACATAGAACATGATTATTGATTTCAAAGATATAGCTGAAGTGAGGATTAACGGCTTCAAGGGCGGACAAGGCGAACTCGACACGCGCAACTTTGCCGACAAAAAGGTAAAAATAATGAAGAGTATTCTCAAGCCTGGAGCCAGCAGTGGCCTCCACACCCATGAGGGGAACTGCGAAGTGATGTATATCCTCAAGGGCGAACTCACGTATCATTACGACGGTAAGACAGAGGTGGCGCACGCAGGACAGGTGCATTATTGTCCGATGAACCACAATCATTATTTTGAAAATCTCACCACTGAAGATGCAGAATACTTGGCCATTGTCCCTGAACATCATTAATTCCTGACCACATGAGCATTGTTATTGGTATAGATGTAGGCATCAGTACAACGAAAATCGTAGGTGTCAACGAGCAAGGAGTGGTGACAAATCCCTTCCGCATCAAGGCCACCGACCCCATCACCTCACTTTATGGAGCCTTTGGGAAGTATCTTCACGACAATAAAATCAAACTCGAAGAGGTCGAGCAGATTATGCTTACAGGCGTTGGTTCGGCCTATATCGATGAAGACATCTACGGACGTCCCACGGGCAAGGCACAGGAGTTTATTGCCGATGGATTAGGTGCACGCTATGAAAGCAAACTCAAACGCATGATTGTTGTCAGCATGGGAACAGGCACAAGTCTTGTCAAATGCGACGGCAACGACATACGCCATATCGGTGGTATAGGCATTGGAGGAGGGACACTTCAAGGCCTTAGCCGTATCATGCTCAAGACGGATGACATCAGACAGGTGGCGAGTTTGGCCATGAATGGCGACATTTCGAAAATCAATCTGCTCATCGGTGACATCAGTGCCAAACCGCTTCCGGGACTTCCCATGAATGCCACGGCAAGTCTTTTCAGCAATGCCAAGACCAATGCCACACGCGAAGATATCGCTATCGGACTCATCCATATGGTGCTTCAAGCCGTAGGTTCAAGTACAATTCTCAGCAGCTTGGAAAGCGGCATCAAGGACTTTGTGCTCATTGGCAACCTCACCCTGCTGCCTCAATGCAAGGATGTTTTCCCCGCAATGGAGAAACTTTACGGCGTCCATTTCCGCATTCCGAAATACAGCGAGTTCTGTACAGCTATCGGGGCTGCCCTATCCTACATCCAAGAACGATAGCACATGCTCTGCAATCCTATCCACCTGACATGAGAATGAATAAGAAACTTCTTTTTTCCCTGCTTTTTCTTTGTACGCTCTTACACGCTCTCCAGGCCCAACCCAAACGCGAAGTGAGGGCCGTCTGGCTGACAACTATCGGCGGACTTGACTGGCCACACAACTATTCCCAGCACAAGCTGTCAATGGAAAAGCAAAAACAGGAACTTCGAAATATCCTCAACAAACTCCAGAAGGCAGGCATCAACACCGTGCTTTTGCAGACACGCATCCGTGGAACGGTCATCTACCCGTCTGACTATGAGCCTTGGGACGGTTGCTTGAGTGGCTTTCCCGACACCTCACCGGGCTACGATGCACTTCAGTTTGCCATTGAGGAATGCCACAAACGAGGTATGGAACTCCATGCCTGGGTAGTCACTATTCCCGTAGGAAAGTGGAATACTTTGGGCTGCAAACGCCTGCGCCAACGCTTTCCCAACCTTATCGTGAAGATTGGAGAAGACGGATATATGAACCCCGAAAAGTCACAAACAGGTGACTATCTCTCACAGATTTGCCGGGAAATCACCGAACGCTACGACATCGACGGTATCCACTTAGACTATATCCGCTATCCTGAAACATGGAAAATCAAGGTCAGCGGTGACCAAGGACGAGCCTATATCACGGGCATTGTGACAAAGATTCATGATGCCGTGAAGTCTGTAAAGCCGTGGGTGAAGATGAGTTGTTCACCCATTGGAAAAGCTGATGATCTGGCAAGATACTGGAGTCATGGCTGGAATGCACGCACCAAAGTGTTGCAGGATGCCCAGAACTGGCTGCGCGACGGACTGATGGATGAACTCTTCCCCATGATGTATTTCAAGGACAACAACTTCTACCCGTTTGCCATAGACTGGCAGGAACAGTCGCAAGGAAAAATCATTGTGCCCGGTCTCGGCATCTATTTCATGTCGCCACGTGAAAAGAATTGGAGCCTCATGGACATCACCCGCGAAATGCATGTCACGCGCTCTTTAGGCATGGGACACGCCTATTTCCGAAGCAAGTTCTTCACCGATAACCTCAAAGGTATCTATGATGCTGTCCTCAACGACATTGACAGGCAACCCGCACTCGTGCCTGCAATGACATGGGCCAACGCCACAAAACCACAGAAGCCGACCCTTCTTGCTGTGAAGAACGACCGCATTGAATGGCTGAAATGCAACGGACTCACCTATAATATATACAGCAGCCGCACGTGGCCTGTTGACATTTCAAAGGCCGAAAACCTGATACTTGGCCGCCAGGAAATTGGTTCTCTCACCATTCCCGATGATCCTTCGCATTATTATGCCATTACTACCATGGACAGATATGGTAACGAAAGCGAAGAAGTGCAATGCCAGAACCGAACCAAAGAGAGCCACAACAAACTCATTCCCAATGACGGCAAGCGCGCCATTCTGCCCGAGTGGACCCGTGAAAACGATGGTCTCATCATGCTCAGCGACCTGCATGGCAACCTCATCCGACGCTTGCCACACCGTGAAAACACGGTGAACATTGAGCAGGTGGCCAATGGTTTCTACCAATTGCGAAGCCTCAACGAAAAAGGCATAAGCCACAGGTTGGGATATATCATGGTGAAAAGATTTTAGCCAAAACATTTGGTCGGTCAGCAAAAACAGATTAACTTTGCAATAGTGGAATAACGCTTTATCGCATTATCAATAAGAAAACATATTGGGGGTTGTGTCGGTTTGATCGGGATACTCATCAAATAAATTCGAAAACCGAGGAAGCTTCTCTTGTTAATGGCGGGCCACATAAACTTCAACGAAGCTAAGCCTTCAGGCCGGTGGATTACAAAGACGGAGAGCTCTCAACTATTGAAATGCTCGGAGTTTCATCACATCATCGAGCAACCCCTTTTTCTTCTTTTCATTAAAAGCATAAAATTCAAACCTATGTTCAGTGGTATCGTTGAAGAAATGGCTACACTTGTAGCGATGACGAAAGATAAAGAAAACATTGACTTCACGCTGAAATGCTCGTTCACAGACGAACTGAAGATTGACCAGAGCATCGCTCACAACGGTGTCTGCCTCACAGTGGTAAGCATGGAGAACAACACCTACACGGTGACGGCAATGAAAGAGACCCTCGACCGCTCCAATCTCGGCCTGCTTCAAATAGGCGATAAGGTCAACATCGAACGTTCAATGCTCATGAACGGACGCCTCGACGGACACATCGTGCAAGGCCATGTAGACCGGACTGCCAAATGTATTGGCATGCGTGATGCCGACGGAAGCACCTATTTCACCTTTGAATATCCATTTGACAAGGCCATGGCCAAGAAGGGATACTTCACGGTTGACAAGGGTTCGGTTACGGTAAACGGAGTTTCTCTCACGGTCTGTGAGCCTACAGAAAACACGTTTACGGTGGCCATTATCCCCTATACGCGTGCCAACACCAATTTCCATGACATTCAGGTAGGCAGTGTTGTCAACATAGAGTTCGACATTCTCGGAAAGTATATCGCACGGTTGCAGACCCTGTAAATAGGTTCAAGGACTACTCCTCCTATCCTGTCAATTCATCCGATAAGCTCCGTCAGATTTCATCTTCTTTCAGAAAGCGAAACCTGCCGGCAAAGAAAGCATTCTGATTTGCGTCAGTTTACCGTGTAAGATGACGCAGATTACCACGTATTCTGACACAGATTGCAGTGTCACTTGACGCAAATGGCATGATGAAATGCCTTGAATGGTGAACACAGAGGCTTTCTCTAAGGACGCAACGGGCAATGGGAAACTAAATAATGTTAATAATATAACCTGTCCGTAAACTTTTTATCCGCAAATAAGTCTATACGTATATGAATTTTTGTAATCAGAAATAAAATTGAGACTGAATATGGATATGAATTTGAGACATCTTGTCATCGCAGCTGCATGCGTGGCACTCCCTGTACAACTCTCAGCAAAAAGCTGGACATTGAAAGCCTGTATTGACTATGCAATGCAGAATAACATCACGCTTCAGAAAAACCGTTTGACGAAAGTGTCAGCCACAGAAGATATCAAGGAGAGCCAGGCTGCCCTCCTGCCCTCGCTTTCTTTCTCCACTTCGCAGAATGTTTCCTACAATCCCTGGCCTCAATCCAACAGCTCTATTGTTGCAGGAAACCGCGTGCAGAGCAGTGTCGACAAAGCATATTACAATGGCAGTTATTCGCTCAGCACAAACTGGACGGTGTGGAACGGCAACCGCAACCACAATCAAGTGAAGCTGAACAAATATGCCGAACAGCAGGCCGACCTCACCGTTGCAACCTATGCCAACTCACTGACCGAGCAGATTTCACAGCTCTTCGTACAGATTTTATACTCTGATGAGGCTATCAAGGTGAACCGGGAAAGCCTTGCCACAAGCACTAAAAACGAGGAAAGGGGCAAGGAAATGTTCAATGTCGGCAAGATGAGCAAGGCTGATTTGGCGCAACTTACCGCACAACGGGCACAAGACGAGTATGCCGTTGTGCAGGCAGAAAGCAATCTGAAAGAATACAAACGCCAACTGAAACAGCTGCTTCAACTGACAAATGGTGAAGACTTTGATGTCACTGTGCCCGAGACTACCGATGAAATGGCCTTGGAACAGATACCTACACTCAACAGCGTTTACGACCAGGCAGTGGCTATGCGCCCTGAAATCAAGAATGCAGAATTAGGTGTTGAGAGCAGCGAACTCAACATCAAGATGGCCAAGGCACTGCGTTTGCCCACCGTGGGCGTGTCTGCAGGCGTGAGCACCAATACCACCTCAATGAACAAGAGCGGTTGGGACAGGCAGATGAAAAACAACTTCACATTAGGCGGAGGCATTAATATCAGTGTGCCACTCTTTGACAACCGACAGGCTAAGACAGCCGTCACCAAAGCCCAGATACAGCGACAGAACTATCTGCTCGACTTGAAAGACAAGCAGACGGCACTCTACTCCGCCATTGAGAACTATTGGTTGCAGGCCAACAACAATCAAAGTATGTTCAAAAGTGCAAGGATAAGCACTGAAAGTGCTAAGGAAAGCTATAATCTGCTGAGTGAACAGTTCAGACTTGGACTGAAGAATATCGTCGAATTAATGAACGGAAAGGATCAATTACTGAAAGCAGAGCAGAACGAACTGCAAAGCAAATATCTGGCAATCCTCAACATCAACATGCTCAAGTTTTATGAAAAAGGAAGCATAAAATAGGAAAAAGCCATCGCATAAAGCCCCTTGTTTCATCAAATATCCAATATTTCAGACGGCTTCTCTACAAAGGTAGCAGCACCATGCGCAATGAGAAACTGTCTGCTTCGGAAGCCCCACAACACACTGATACAGGGCATTCCACTGTTCTTGGCAGTCATAATATCGACATCACTGTCACCGATATAGACAGCTGTTTCGCGGTCTGCACCTAACTGTCTCAAGGCTTCATTCACCGTGTCGGGAGCCGGTTTCTTGCGGATATTCTCGCGTTCGCCGATGGCTACACTAATCTTTTCACCAAAGAAATGAGCCACAAGCTCCTGCGTTGCCGCATAGAATTTGTTGCTGACCACGGCAACATGCTTCCCTGAAGCAATCAACTTCTGAAGCATTTCCTCAATACCTGCATAGGGATGCGTATGATCAAGGTTGTGAATCATATAATGTTGGCGGAAATCCTGATAGGTTTTATCAAATAAAGGATTAGCAAGACCATTGGGAACTGCACGTTCCATAAGCTTTTTCACACCGTTACCGACAAACATCCTCACTTCTTCGAGCGTACGTTCGGGCATGCCATTCGCGCGAAGTGCATAGTTACAGCTCAGTTCAAGATCGGTAAGTGAATCCAAAAGTGTACCGTCTAAATCGAAAATATATGTCTGATATGTCATAATCCCAAATAAAATCACAATTCTCTAACATGTGCAAAAACATTGCAAACGAGCGCAAGGAAAAGT
>NZ_KV817551.1:0-13000 GCF_001814685.1 Prevotella sp. HMSC077E09
TAAGGAAATTTCCCCATCTCTTTTCTACTGAGCCCATTTATCTTTGATTCAAGATGCGATTGGTGTTCCTTGGCTGCATCGTACTCGGAGTTTTCACTCAAGTCGCCCTTGTCTGCAGCCTCTGCAATAGCAGCCGAAGCTTTCGGACGTTCTACTGTTTCGAGCTCATGAAGCTCAGCTACGAGCTTGTCGTAGCCCTCTTGTGACATGTAACCCATAATTTTCTTATTGATATTTAAAGTATGTTTTTGCTTTCAAACAGATACTAAAAACAAGAATTCCGACATTTCCATGATGTCGGAATTCCGTATCCTTACTTCAGTATCTATATGCTATTTCTTACGTTTGCAAAGATAGGAAACATTTCTCAGCCTACCAAATATTTTACTTTTTTTAGGCTTCTACAATCCTTTCCTATCACACTTCAACTACCCCGGCATACGTTTCCATCCCTTATTCTCGTTGACTTACATCAATAAATAAGGGGGTGCCTCGTGATTTTTTCTTTACTTTCTTGTTCATTATATATTTTTCCTTACCTTTGCAACGTGTTTTTCATAGTATTAGATTTAAGGTTAACAAAAGGTTGGGACTCAGCGGAGCCCCTTTTTTTATATCCATACGTTAACCAACCTCTATTAAATACACAGCATTTTCCTCATCATATCTTTTCTTATACTCATATTTTTTATTTTTCCCACTCTCTATTTTCTATGAGTTTGCATATACTCTCGTGGCGACACTCCATAAAAGTTCTTAAAGATGGTAGAAAATGAGGTAGCATTAGGAAATCCGCATACATACATCACTTCGGTTACATTACGATTAGAGGTGGCCAGCAAATGGGCTGCCTGCTTGAGGCGGATATTACGGATAAAGGCATGTGGCGTCTGATTGGTGAGTTCTTTCATCTTTCGATAGAGATGCACACGACTGATGCCCACCTCCTTGGCTATGACATCTACACTTAAGTCACTGTTACTCAGGTTATCATTAATAACTTTCATTACCTTTTCCAAGAGTTTTTCATCCAGAGATTCCATTTTTACTTTCATTACTTTTTCATCTTGCGATTCGTTACCGTTAAACTTATTGCGCAATAATTCGCGTTGGTGCAATAGGTTCATCATAACCCTACGAAGTATATCCATATTAAACGGCTTCACCAAATAAGCATCGGCACCGCTTTCCAATCCTTCTAATCTATCCTCATCGCGGTTCTTTGCCGTAAGCAAAATTACTGGTATATGGTTGGTATTAATATTATTCTTCATTCTTAAACACAGTGTATTACCATCCATTCGTGGCATCATAATGTCACTGATAACGAGCGATGGTATTTCTTTCAGCACCGTTTTCAAAGCTTCCTCGCCATTGGGACACACTGTTACATCGAAATCGCGTTCCAACTCCGATTTTAAATATTGGCATATCTCATCATCATCTTCGGCTATGACAATATGTTGCCGCTTACGATTAGACAGTTTTTCGTTAATATTTCCCGGCTTCACCTCTGTTTCAAGTAGCCGCTCTTCCGGTGTCAGCAGGACATCATCGGCCTGCTCCAAGCTAAGCGTTTCTTCCTCGTTCAGCATTTCTTCCGACTTGAGATGCTTACACCCCAATGGCAGTGTTACCACCATTTCGCAGCCCTTACCATCGGGTAGGTTACGTGCCTCTATATTTCCATAATGCAGCTCTACTATAGAGCGAGCCAAGTCGAGCCCTATACCGGTACCCACATTACGGTCATTCAGCCTTGCCGGCATTTGGTAGAAGCGTTCAAAGATACGTCCTAACTTTTCCTCAGGTATCGTATCACCATCGTTGGCTATCGTTATACGCGCCATAGTTGTATCCTGCGTTAGTTTTATGGTGACGTTCCCACCGGTATTGCAGAATTTGAAAGCATTGGAAAGTAAATTCATCAGCACTTTGTCAAAGTTAGCGCGGTCTATCCATACCGGTAGCAGTTCGGTGTCGTGCTCAAAGTTAAACTTCACATTTTTTGCCTTAGCTTGATAAAGAAAGAGCGAATAAATATCTTTAATAAAGTCTACCATATTGGTTTTGCTCATCCGCATTACCATCTGTCCCTTGTCTATCTTACGCAAATCCATCATTTGGTTGATGAGCGAAAGTATGCGTTCGGCATTTCGATGTATGGTTTCATAAATACTACGGCGATGTGCATCTGTATCTTCTTTGATAAGCTGTAGTAGCGGGGTTACGATAAGTGTCATAGGTGTACGTATCTCATGACTCATATTTACAAAGAAACGCAACTTGGCCTCGCTCAGTTCCTCTGCATGGATATAAGCCTGCAGACGCAGGCGATCAGCTTCTTTGCGTTGGCGATAGGCCCAATAAAGCCATGCCAAGGCCACTAACAACAATAGGTAGCATCCATAGGCTATGTCAGAGCGATACCAAGGAGCCCTTACCTTCACTGTAAATACTTTTTCGGCCGATAGCATATTGTTACAGCTAGCCCTCACCTTAAATTTATAGGTACCCGGTGAAAGGTGAGTAAAGGCTATTTCATTGCTGCCCGGAGTAAGTCTTATCCATTTCTCTCCATTGATGCTGTATTGGTACACTACGTTGTCGGGATCATCGTAAGTCAGTGTAGACAAATGTATGCTAAACGAATTATCCTCATAGTCCATCACCAATTCATTGGCATCAGGAGAAACATTCATCTCCTGACTGCCCACAGTAAGACCGGTTATCTTTACCGTTGCTTTCCAATGAGGTACTTGCACACGGCTCGTTGTTAGCCAAGTAATGCCACCCGTACCACCAAGCAACAACTCTCGGCCATCTTCCGACATGAATGAAGCACCATCGGTAAACTCATTGCCCTGCAACCCCCTATCCACATAAAAGCACATTACTCTGCCGGTTGTTGTGTTCAAGCAGCCCAACCCATGGTCGGTACCTATCCACAGCCGTCCTTGCGCATCGTTCTCTATGCTGGCTATACCGTTATCGGGCAGTCCATCTTTAATTGTCAGCATCTGTGCAGAGTGTTTTTTAAGATCGTAAACATATAGGCCATCATTGGTACCAAGATACACTTTACCATCTTTTCCTTCACGTACCACTCTCGAAAAAATACCATATTTCGGACAATTTACTCCAAAGGTCGACAGCCAACTCTGAGTCTTTAGTTCCAAGCAGCACAACCCTACCGATGTAGCTACATACAGTCGACGCCTATCGTGCGAAAAGGCCATTTTAAAAATAAAGTCGTTAACCAAGCTATTCACCTTATTATTAGCCTCGGCATGGGGCTTCATACGGTACATACGTAGGTCACCACTACGTGTATTCAGGCGCACTATGCCTTGTCCCATGGTGCCGAACCACATACAACCGGTTTTGTCGGATACGATACTAAACACACTTGTTTGACTTCCCAATCCAAAATCTTTCGGATGGTATGTTTCCGACTCGGCCGACACCCAGCCACAGCCTTCCTCGTAAGAACCCAGCCATATATGCCCTTCGTTATCCTCGGCCATGCTCAATATAGTTCCCGGCACATGGGTATAGTGTCTTAACAGCTTACGATGACTATCGAGTAGATACAGCCCATCTTTATCGGTACCTACCCACAGTCGATGTTTGCTATCTACCAACACGCTCGACACGCAATTGCTCCCTATCACATTAGACGGCCCCATTTTTGCACCCATATATCCAAATGTAGATTGGGTCACCGGTTGTTTAAATACTCCCTTTTGCAGTAGGCCCAGCCATAAGTTGTCATTGCGATCTTCCAATATAGCATATACCTTGGTATGCCCCAAATCTACATCTTTAGAGAAGTATGGATTTGACACCAACACATCGTGCTGAGGGTCGTACACATAGAGTCCGGTACCATCGCAGCCCAACATAAGCTTTCCTTGCTTGTTCACATACAGCTTGTTTATGGGCAGGTTGCCCACGCTCTCTACCCTGACAAAATGCTTTTGCTCACTATCAAGGTGCCACAATCCATGCCCAAACACAGCCAACCAGATATGTCCCTTCCTATCTATGCTAATATCACGCAGAGCATTGCTCATCTGCTTGTTGTAGAAATAGTGTCCCACCACTTTCTTTCCCTTTAAACAGTATAAGCCATGGAAAGCCGTTATTACCCATAGTCGGCCCTGCTTATCTTCTAAAATACGTTTAATGTGTAGCAATGCCGAAGGCAAACCTGCTATAGTATGGGCTGTGCATTCTCCCTCTACTCGCATCAAGCCTGAGCCCGATGTACCAATGAGTAGGTCACCATTACGGCATTGCTGTATATCGTTAATATAAGGATGTACCAGTTGACCGGTAGGACCAATGAGTCGCAGTGTGTCGAAACTCTCACCATTGTATTTCTGCACTGTTAGATTGGTTCCTATATACAAGGTATGTGCCTTATCTTCAAATAGGCAGTTGATAAAATTACTCGTCAGTCCACTTTTGCCGTCTTCACGCTTATATATTTTGAATCTATAACCATCGTATCTGTCCAATCCGTTACGTGTTGCCACCCACATAAAGCCATCATGATCTTGGAAAACTTGGCTCACGAAACTGTTCGACAGTTGATTATCGGCCGTATATAGCTTACCCATCTGAGCCTTACCGGCCAATGGCAACAGCAGGCCAATGAGCAGGCAGAATATTCTTGTTAACATGGTTGTTGAGATCTTGATTTTTTAGTTAGCTGCAAAGATAATAAAAAAACAGGAATAGTGTACACTTTGTATTGAATTTAATATCGTTACAGTGTAAATCTACATCTCGTTACCAAAACCAAAGTTTATGCAACAAGTCATATATAAATATTTCTATAATTGCACTACCTTTGCCAACAACAATCAATATTCTACCTCATGAAAATATTTTTTCAACACTTCAAGGCCACTCTATTCATAACCTTGTTGCTTTTTTCGGCCACCCATTCTCAGGCGGCTGTCGATCCTAACTTTTACATTTTTCTATGCTTTGGCCAATCCAATATGGAAGGTAATGCCAAGATAGAACCTGAAGACTTAACTGGAGTAGATGCCCGCTTCCGCATGATGGCAGCCGTCGACGACCCCTCACGCGGTCGCATCATGGGTCAGTGGTACACAGCCTTACCACCGCTCTGTCGTCCAAATACCGGTCTCACACCTATCGACTACTTTGGGCGCACCATGGTAAAGTATCTACCTAAGCAAGTACGCATAGGCATTATCAATGTGGCCGTAGGTGGTTGTCACATCGAAACTTTTATGCGCGATTCTGTAGACAACTACGTTCGTACCCGTGCCCCACAATGGATGGCGAACATGCTCAAGGCTTACAACAACAACCCCTACCAACGATTGGTAGAGTTGGCTCGCAAGGCCCAGCGCGATGGTGTTATTAAAGGCATATTGCTACACCAAGGCGAGTCGAATACCGGTGATCAACGCTGGCCCGAAAAAGTTGCTTTTGTTTACAACCAGCTCATTGCCGACCTGCACCTCAAATCAGAAGAGGTACCACTATTGGCAGGCGAGGTGGTACGAGCCAATGGGCATGGTCGGTGTGCATCTATGAATACCATTATCGACGCTCTCCCACAAACGGTACATACAGCCCATGTTATCTCATCGGAGGGCTGTACAAGTGGCCCAGACGATCTACATTTCGATGCAGAAGGTTATCGCGAATTGGGCCGTCGATATGCTTACAAAATGCTGTCGCTCCTTGGAATAGAAGTAGCCAAACCCTTTATTGTACCTACCGATGCCGTCACTGCTCCTACTACCATTCCCGGCAATGATTTTCCTCAAGTAGATTCACAGCACAAAGCCTACTTCCGCCTTCATGCCCCACAAGCCAAACGGGTACAACTCGATATATGTGGCAAAAAGTACGATATGCAGCGCGATGAACACGGCACATGGTCGGTTAACAGCGATATATTAGTGGTGGGCTTTCACTACTACTCATTTATCGTAGATGGTGTACAAGTAACCGACCCAGCCAGTGACACCTACTTTGGCTGCTGCCGACAGAGTAGTGGCATAGAAATTCCAGAGGGGGCCGAAGGCAACTACTATCGTCCACAGCAGGGTGTGGCCCAAGGGCAGGTGCGCTCGTTCTACTATTATGCCTCTTCTACCCACGAGTGGCGACATGCCATGGTCTATACCCCGGCCGAATACGAACATGGCAAAAGACGCTACCCTGTGCTGTACCTACAGCATGGTATGGGCGAAGACGAAACGGGCTGGAGTAAGCAGGGCCACATGCAACACATCATGGACAACCTCGTTGCACAAGGTAAAGCACTGCCCATGATTGTGGTGATGGAGAGTGGAGATGTGAAAGCTCCTTTCCGTGGTGGTTCTAACGAAGCTGGTCGAAGTGCCTACGGAGCCAGCTTCTACCAAGTACTCGTTGGCGACCTTATCCCTACCATAGACAAAACTTTCCGCACGCTGACCGACCGCGACCATCGGGCCATGGCAGGCCTATCGTGGGGTGGACATCAGGCTTTCGACATGGTATTTACACATCTCAACCTTTTCTCATACGTTGGTGGATTCAGTGGGGCCATTTTCGGAGTAGACTTACAAAAAACATATGGTGGCATCTTCTCACGGCCCAATGAGGTGAACAGCCAGCTACATACACTATTCTTAGGCTGTGGCAGCGAAGAAAATATGGGTACCGCCCAACTTATTGATAAGCTGCGTAATGCCGGCATCAAGGTACAGAGCTATGTGTCTAAGGGCACTCACCACGAATGGCTCACATGGCGACGCTGCCTAAAGGAGTTCGTTCCACTGCTCTTCAGGAAATAAAATCTACCCACTAAAGCCTATCCTTCATTTATTCTATATATCCACATCTCTCCCCAGTGCTAACAACTTTGTGACAAAACTGTTAGCACTGGGGAGACTTTTTATACAGAAAACTTGCCCCTAAAAACGCGCTCATAGCTTAAGTATTTTGAAACGAACAGAGACTCGCACACAAATAAGGCCAAAATGAGATAAATAGCAACATATTGATATTCAATAACTTACATTAAAATCAACCTTTATTTATTCATTAATATGGCTAAAACTACCCTTTATTAGCATGCTTTTAGGTTGTATCTAAGCGTTTTTTATGTATCAATAAGTATCTACCAACGAGCTAAAAAAACTTTTGTTATCAACAAAAGAGTCTCTACAGCCTCATTTTCTACTATTTTTCTTATCGCTCATGGTCTAAAAGTACAGAAAACTCAGTCTGTTTTTTAATGCCCCCAACAACTGTAATCACTATCTCTACACGCATGTCATACCTATATACCAACACGTACCGTAACAGCAGCAAGCACTTAGATAAAAACTTTATGCTGTTTTATTCTCTTCTTTCCATTTTAGCTTGAATGATACTACAAAGTAAGAAAGTGTTACAAGTAGCAAAGTATTTCATTGTGCTTTTATTTATCTTTGCACAACCATTTATTCTTAAACTCATGAAAACAATACTAAAAGCCACCATCTTAGCTCTTACCAGCTGCTCTGGCATGGAATCTCCCATGGTAGCCGCTTCCCTCATAGCCAACCAGAGCTCTTCTACAGATACTACCCTCATGGCCAACCCCATGCTTTGGGCCGATGTTCCCGACCCCGATGTTATTAGGGTGGGCCATACTTTTTACATGGTGAGCACAACAATGCACCTTATGCCGGGTGCCCCCATCATGCAATCGCCCGACTTGGTGAGCTGGACCACTGCCGGTTACATTTTTAACAAGCTCACCGACTCTCCCCGATACAACCTGCACCAAGGCACCGTTTACGGCCGTGGACAATGGGCTACTTCGCTCAAATATTACAAAGGCCGTTTCTATGCCCTGTTCGCTCCCAACGACCAGCCCGGTGGCGATAGCTATATTTACACTACCGATGACCCATCGCACCCATGGACTTTGGTATCGCGGCTGCGTCATTTTCACGATGCCTCGCTCTTCTTCGATGACGATGATAAAGTTTATGTTATCTACGGCACCGGGCAGATGTGCCAACTTACCCCCAACCTCAAGTCGATAGTCGAAGGCAGTGACAGGCAGCTCTTTAAGCGTGAGGCCGATGAAACCGGTCTACTTGAGGGCAGCCGCATGATAAAACATGATGGGCAATACTACCTGCTCATGATATCATGGCCACAAGGACAACCTCGCAGGCAAGTTTGCTACCGAGCCAACAGCATTACTGGGCCTTACCAAAAAAAGGTTATTCTACAAAGCACCTTTGGGGGCTTCCCCTATGTGGGCCAAGGCACCATTGTAGATGCTCAAGATGGCAAGTGGTACGGTATTATTTTTCAAGATCGTAACGCTGTAGGGCGCGTACTTACCCTCATGCCATGCCAATGGAAAGACGGCTGGCCTATGCTGGGCGACGAACAGGGACGTGTACCCGACACCATGATAAAGCCCGTACAAGGATACCGCCCACGCTCGCTCACTCGTAGCGATGACTTCTCGACTCCACAATTGGCCTTGGAATGGCAGTGGAACCATAATCCCGATAGTTTATCGTTTTCCCTCACCGAACGGCCGGGGTGGTTACGTCTTAAAACAAGTAGAATTGTGCCTAACTTGTACTTGGCACCCAACACGCTAACCCAGCGCATGGAAGGACCCGTATGTCAAGCTACCGTATGCTTCGATGTGAGTCATCTAAAAGGAGGAGATAGAGCCGGGCTGGCCGCTTTTAATGGTGACTCTGGAGTGCTCACGTTGCAACGTAAGGGTGGTAAAGCGCTCATTACCATGAGCGAACAAGAAGTAAGTCTCACTGAAAAAGAAAAGTTTGTAAGCGAGGTTAAAGATACCACCATGGCACAAGCATTGGTGAATGGGCACAAGGTATATCTTCGCATAGAGGCCGACTTTAGACCGGGCACCGACTTGGCTACCTTCAGCTACTCTACCGATGGGCACCATTGGCAGCATTTAGGTGGCAAATACCACATGCGTTTCGACTACCGAAGATTTTTTATGGGTACCCGCTTTGCCCTCTTCTGCTATGCTACCGAGAAGTTAGGAGGCTATGTAGACATCGACAGCTTCGACTATCAGCACCCCCTTTTATCTACCAATAAATAAATCTGTACCAATGAGATCTTTACTGCTGAGCATAGCCTCACCAACCACCGGTGGCCAAATATTGGTGGAAAATGCTGCCAGCCCGGCCGTCAACCTAAAAAACATTATACTGCAAGGAGTTTATGTGTTTTACTTAACCTCATAACAAGTTCGTGAAACCTAATACAAAGTAGACCTGAAAGAAAACAAATATTTTTGTAATCGGCTGTAACAAACGATAAGTTGGTTACTGCCGACCATCTATCCAATATCATTTCAACATTACTTTACCATGTTTTCTAAACGCAACCTTACACTATTACTAACCTCGATGGCCTCAACTGCTCTGCTGGCTTGGGAAGGCATGAATATGCCTGCCCTGCATGTAGAGGGGCGATATCTAAAAGATGTAGCAGGCAACACTGTGCTATTACACGGCTATGCACAAACTTTCAGCCCATGGTTTAATGAGCGAGGAACCCAATGGAATAACTACGATGTTGATAAATGCTTGAGCTATAACCAAGGCATTATCGACAAGATAATGGCCGCAGGGTGGAAAATGAACTTTGTGCGCATGCACATGGACCCCTATTGGAGTAACACACCCAGCTCGCGTATCATTCCTGAGAGCGACATTTCGGCTTTCAGCTTTGACCGATTTAAGAAATACCTATCCCAAGTTTTTATCCCCATGGCCCAATATGCCGCCAGCAAAGGCATGTATGTAGTCATGCGCCCACCCGGAGTATGCCCCGACAGTATATGTGTGGGCGATGCCTATCAGCAATATCTCATCAAGGTATGGGACTATGTGGCCCGGCAACCAGAGCTAAGGAATAATCCGGCCATACTCTATGAATTGGCCAACGAACCAATAGGTATTTACCACGCTGACCACACACGGGCCGGTGACAAAGAGATGACCGCCTACATGCAACCGGTAGTAGATGCCGTGCGAAAGCACTGCAACAATATTGTATTGGTACCCGG
Organism: Prevotella sp. HMSC077E09; assembly: GCF_001814685.1. Lineage (NCBI taxonomy): Bacteria > Pseudomonadati > Bacteroidota > Bacteroidia > Bacteroidales > Prevotellaceae > Prevotella > Prevotella sp. HMSC077E09. The sequence goes on from NZ_KV817551.1 coordinate 10,109, forward strand.
ACTGGGCTACCAATCGCACTATGCTGGCTATGCCGACTATCCCCTACAAGGCAGTAACATTGGATTTGCTGTGCACTGCTACCCCGGATGGTACAATGGGGCACACGATGGCAGCAAAGAGGTTACCATAGACTATGCTAACTTTCGTAAAAGCTGGCACGAACAGATATCTACCATCGCTAATATCGCTCCAGTGGTAGTAACCGAAATGGACTGGGCACCGGTAAAATATAATGCTTCCTTTGGCAAGTCGACAACCGGCACCGTGGGAGGTACTGGCTTTGGTGCCAACTTTAAGCAAATAGTCGATGATGATGGCAATATAAGCTGGCTCATCTTTACTACCCCTGAGCTATTGGCTCGCTACGAGGAGAAAGCTGCTACGGGCACTGCCGACCTCACGGTACTTAACGATCCGGAGGCTTGTATATGGCCGGCATACCATTGGTATCAAGAGTATGCCACCCACAACTACCCCTCGGATAAAGCTTATGGCTCTACCATAAGTCGTGGTCAGGCGGTAAGCATACAACCAAACCATACCTACCAGCTACTCTTGCCTTCATCGGGCCATAATTTTACGATAACAGCCACCTACGAAGACGGGAGCACAGACAACGTTACCGGACAAATTGATTTGATCAGTAGCTCGGCAGCCGTACACGCCCTCAAAGGGCGACTACAAGGTATAAAGGAAGGAAAAAGTACCATTGAGGTAACCTACCGCAACGCCAATGGCAGTACTTGTCGCACCCAAATGCAAGCCGAGGTGAAAACTTTCCCTCTGCACGAAGGTATTTTCAACCCCAGCATCTGGGAAAAAGGAACATTCGATGAGTCGACGGGAAGATTGCAGACCGGACGTTGGGGCTTTGGTGGCTGGCAATATAACATGGGTATAGACCTTTCGGCCTATCACTATCTCATCGTCGAACTAAAAGAGAAGCAACAGTGTAGTGCTTCTTTTCGCCTCTTCGATACCAACAATTATTGGACAAAACCGGCAGCCTACAATTTTGATAACAACACCCGGTTAGTTATAGACCTACAAAATATGAAGAAAAATGATACATCAGAAAAATGCCAACCCTCACATATTTATATTGCCGGATTCTGGACCACGGGGAGTAGCCCTATCAAGATAAAAGATATTTTCTTGAGTAATGATGCCAATGCCACCTCTGGAATACAACATACCATGAAGCCTGAGAAAAACTATCATAGAAATATTTATTCTATAACAGGCCAGTTGCTGCGTACCGATGGACAACAAAGCCTATTACCAAAGGGAATCTATATCGTGAATGGCAAAAAGATAAAGATGTAACATTTCGCAAAATCCATGTAACAAAAAATAAATAACCTTTAGAAAAGTCCAAATACCTTTGCATTTGCAATTATCTATCTTAATCTATTAAAAAAACACATGAAACAAACAATTAGCCTTTTACACGTCGTCTTACTGACTGTGGCATTTCTGTCAATGGGTTCGACTACGGTCTTAGCACAGAACTACACGTATCGGGGAAATGTAACCGATGAAAGTGGCGAGCCGTTAATCGGAGCAACCATAGCGATGAAAGGCCAGGCCAACGTGGCCACTGTTACCGATATCGACGGCAACTTTACCCTACATGCTCCTGAAAAACAAATCACCCTCATGGTGACTTACGTTGGTATGGAGTCGAAAAACATAAAGGCGACACAAGGACAAACTATCCGCATACAAATGAAAAACGATGAGCACACCCTCGGTGAAACCGTGGTGGTGGGCTACGGGCAGCAGAAAAAAGTAAGCGTGGTAGGTTCCATTACACAAACTACCGGTAAAGTGCTGGAACGAGCCGGTGGTGTGAGCAACATCGGGGCTGCCCTGACAGGTAATCTGCCGGGCGTTGTCACTATGTCATCAACCGGTATGCCGGGCGATGAGGACCCCATAATAGTGATTCGTGGCGTATCGAGTTGGACCGGTAGCGACCCCTTAGTACTCGTCGATGGCATTCAGCGTCCTATGAGCAGTGTAGACATAGGGTCGGTGAAAAGCATTTCTGTATTGAAAGATGCCAGTGCTACAGCTGTCTATGGAAGCAAGGGAGCCAACGGTGTTATTCTTATTACGACCAAGCGGGGCGATGATGGCAAAGCTAAAATCGAAGTAAGTCTCAACATGACTGCCAAAGTGGTAAGTAAGCTACCGGGGACTAAGAGCAGTGCCGATGCCCTATACGTGCGTAATCAGGCCATAGAGCACGAGTTAGGACTATATCCCGACTCTTGGGGAAAGATAACTCCGGCAGAGATATTGGAACGCTATAGGCACCCAGCCAATCTGACCGAGGCCGAGCGCTATCCCAATGTAGACTGGCAACACGAGGTCTTCTGCAACTATGCCATGGCCTATAACCCCAATATCAATATTTCGGGTGGTACCCAAGCCGTGAAATACTTTGCCTCGGTAGACTTTCTGCACGAGGGCGACCTCTTCCGTCAGTGGGATAATAATCGAGGTTACAAGGCCGGCTATGGATTTAATCGCATCAATGTTCGCTCTAACCTTGACTTTAAACTCACCAAGACCACACTGTTAAAAGCCAATATATCGGGCTCTCATGGGGTTAAACAAGGTCCTTGGAACATTGCTGCTAACTCGTGGGCAGAAACACAACTTTGGCAAGCCGCATACAGTGCACCAAGCGACTGCTTCCTGCCACGCTACAGCGATGGTACATGGGGCTATTACCCTGCCGACACACAAGGTGCCCCCAACTCGGTGGTAAACCTTGCCATATCGGGCGTGGGCAAAATAACTAAAACCCGTATCAATACCGACTTTACCTTGGAACAAGACTTAGGCTTTACGCCAGTTCGGGATAAGGATTTGCTTAGAAA
>NZ_KV817552.1:0-1001 GCF_001814685.1 Prevotella sp. HMSC077E09
TCGGCTGCACTAACAATGGTGTCTGCCACTGTACCTATGGAGTTCTGCACTTGTGGGGTGTCATTGTCTCGTGAGATTGAGGAACGGCTTTTGGGTACAAGTTGATAATCTACATTAGGTTGTTCGTTCTTTTCTGCCGGGTCTTGTATTGTTTGGTGTGGGTTCTTGTATTCTTTTTGGTTAGTTGCTTCAAAGTTCTTCTGCAAGGAACGGTAGCCGAATTCCCTGCCGATTTCGGAAGCCTTGAATGATTGTCCTCCGTATGAGAACTTCAAGCCATATACCTTGCCCTGCTTGTTCTTCATGCGCTCTATGGTTACTCCGTGCTTGTTCAATTCATAGAGGAACATAGAGTGCCCTGTGATACCTGTGCCTTTGTATTTTTCAAGTAGGGCATAGCAAATCTTCTGAACCTGCTGCTTGGTCTGTTCTCTCGTGGGATTTACTTTCGCTTTTTGGTGTTTCCTCTCCGCCTTGACCTCCTTTGCGATGATTAAGCCTTTCTCCCTGCTGATTTCCTCCGCCACCCTTGCTGCCCTGTTGCTTACAAAGGTGGTATCATAAACTTCTCCGTATAGGCTGATGCGGTTGGCGATAATGTGGATATGCCTGTTGTCTGTATCCTTGTGCGTTACTGCCACCCACTGATGGTTGTCAAGTCCCATTTTCTTGGCAAACAGATGGGCTATCCACATGAGTTCGGACACAGGCAGCTTTTTCTCATCCTGCGGTGCAATGCCTATTTCGATACGGAGAAACTTGTTCCTGCAACGGCTGTTGTAGTCACTGACCACTTTCATTTCCTCATAGATTGCCTTTGGCTCCCTGCTGCAAAGATTGTGGAAGGCAAGCCGATAGCCGAGCTTACCCTCTCTGAAAATATAGTCCAGAGCCGTGCTGCCGTGTGCTATCGCCTTACATTTTCCTATCATTTCTCTTCATATTTAAGACCTTATATACCTCATCATCCACACGAAAATGCGGGTCGTAAAATCGCTTAA
>NZ_KV817552.1:1101-15474 GCF_001814685.1 Prevotella sp. HMSC077E09
TGGCAATGGCTTCCCTCTCATTGTCTGTCATCTTAGGAACGGCAACCACTTCTCCGTTAAGGAGAATCTCACGGCAGTAGTCTGAGAACTTCCGCCCTACGCTTTCCGCTTTTGACTTGATACACTGCTTTTCCTCTAAGGTGCATCTTACCTTGATAAACTCCGTTTTGTTCATCTTCTGCTCTTCCTTATTCTGTTGCTGCCATCGGGCAGCTTTTCCCTTGTATCTGCTCATATAAGTTTCCTTGAAAGTTTATCATTATAGATGATTCATTGTCTCTTAATTCTTGAACTCTGACCGATGAGAACGGAGTGATTACGGGTCTTATCTCCCCGACAATCGACGAGGGGAGCAAGAGCAGTTTGTGGGTACAAACTGACGTCTTGCAATAGCTGCTGAAATGCCGATAACGCCTGCTGGCGTTTCCCCTGCCGAAAGTGAATACGCTGCACTCAGTGTTTAACTGCGTTCGTGGCATTCCCACCATATTATATATTAGGTTGGGCATATGGTCTTCACTTCTTTTGTGATAGATCGAGGATTTCAGAGAAAAGGGATGACCTTTTTACGAAAAAAACTCGACCCTTTTTCTCACGCTTATAGCTTTCTCCACTTCTCTATATCCTCGTGGTATTCCTCCAAATGACTGCGTACAAGATTTTCTATGAAACTTGAGAGATTGCTGCCCCTGTCGCCCAATCTTCGCACGATGAGGTCTGCACGTTCCTGTGTTTCCTTGCTCAGATAGACAGCCTTCCTATTACTGAGTTTGGCAGGTAAAAGATAGGCTTGCTTGTAGGCTTCAAGCGTTTCCTTTCTCATTTTGGCACTGATGCGTTTCTGAACGGGTGCGTTCTCTGGCAGCCTTGCTTGTTCAGTTTCGTGTGAAAGCTCGGTACACCGTGATACCTCTGTGTTCTGTAAAGGCTCGACATCCTCTGATGGCTTACCGCTCCGTGTCATCTTTGTGTGCTGCTGGCTACTTCTTCCGAGCAGTTCTTCTTCGTTACCACCTAAATAATATGAAAGGTCATACTCTACCTCTGTTGTTTTCTTCTTTTCCATTTTTCTATCTCATTTTATGTTTAACTTGTTTTACCTTTATGGGGTTGGTTTGTGTTTGTGGCATCTTCAGTGATTGTCTTTTCTGCTGTTTACGTACCCTGTGGACATGATATTCGTTGAGGTCTTTGAAGCTCCTGTAATGCACGGACATATCCTCTACCTTGAAACCAGCCTTTGCGAAATCCTCCGTAGTCCTGTGTCCTGCCTCGTCATTATCAAGGAAGGCACGGATGGAGAAAACATTTACATCATGGAGATAGCGAATACTCCTTGCCACATTGCTTACGGAGTTCATCACAAGACAGTGGTGGATAACTTCTTCTTTCATTGAAAGAAAGGATAGAAAGTCCATAAACCCCTCGAATATACAAACTGGCTCAACTCTGTCCGTAAATATCGGAGTAATGTCCTTTGGTGCTATTGTTCCCTTGAACGTTCCATTATCTCGAAGCTCATAACCTCCCGATTGATTGGCGAAACCAATGGCTTGGTAATGAAAACCTCTTATCTCATAGCTGATACAACATAGAAAGGGCATCGCCTTTTCCATGTCGATGCAGCGGTCTTCCTGAAGATACTTTAATAAGTGTGGAGGTAAGGTGTCTGATATTTCTATCAGTCTCCTTACTCCACTTGCGGATGCCATAGGTATGCTACTTCTTTTCATTGCCCTGTCTGCCTTTTGAGAATTGCAAGCAGTATAATCGGGAGCGTTCCGTCCCAAAAGGCGGATGGCTTCCGACAGCGTGCAACCCTCTAACCGCATACAAAGGTCGATAATACTTCCACCTCTGCCTTCGGCATAGTCTATCCAGAGGTTCTTCTCTGTGTCCACCTTGAAGCTCGGATGCGTGTCTTCACGAAATGGTGAACGGTAGAGAGCATAGGCAGGTGTCCTGCGCACTGGTTTGATACCTTTCCTTTCAAGATACTCCACTATGGGGTATCGCTTAATGCGTGATAAATCTTCTGCTTTCATTGTCATTATAATTATTGGTTGAACATTTATTCATTCTGATTTTTATATCGGATTATATTTTATTTATACTGATAGAGTAAACTTCATTTATGATTTCCTTTTCCTAAAGTTTTTCCCCAGCAAACTTTTTCTTCTTTCTTCTTACTACACACTGTTTTGTGGTAAACACTTGATTATCAGTGAAATATTGTAGTATATAACAACACTACACATACTACTACATCAAACTACTACAACTGTTAATCAATGGGCAGGGATGGATTTTCCGTATCTTATATACATAGATGGGACTACTGCCTTCACGCCTCTTGCTTACCTTTACAAAGCCAGCCCTTTTAAGTGCCTCGCCCATACGTTTGGGTGTTAAGGGCTGATGGGTATAGATGCCTAAATAGGCGAGTATTTCGGTAGTGGTCATATAAACACAAAGAGGATTATCCTCCGTTGGTTTCTCAAAGCAGCGCAACAGGAGTTCCATTTCAGCGGTCTGCACTTGGAAGTCCTCACTCTCCCTGTATAGCTCCGCTATCTCGTCATCATTGAACCAATAGCGGAAGCCTGATTTTAAAAGGGCTTTCGCTTCGGTATAGACGGCATCCATAGAAATAGTTTTAGCTCGTTCAATATCAATGGCAAGCACCTCAAAGGGCAGAAATCGTCTGCTTCCTGTCGGGTCTGTCAAAAAATCATTGCCGTTTACCGATGCTACAAAACTCGCCAAGTGTGGGTATTCCTCCACATACTTGTCGTAAGGCATACGGTATTTAACCATCGGACAGGTGATTAGGTTCTTCAGCTCGTTCTCATCACGCTTGTTGAGGGCTTTGAGCTGGTCGTCTATGTTTACGATGAGGTTTTGCCCGATGTAGGTAAGCGTGTCTTTCTCTTGCGGATATATCTTACCTGTGTAGCTGTAACCTTTAAGCGCAGGCGGACAAAGCAAATCAAGAAAGGTAGTCTTGAACTTACCTTGTTCTCCTGTCAGTACAAGGCAGGTATGGTTACGGCATTCACGGTTGTCCATAGCGTTGGCAACCACTGCAATAAGCCATTTGGTAAGGTACGGCAGCCATTTTTCAGCGTTGCGGACGGTAACACACGAAGCGAGATTGGCGATTGCGCCTTGACCTATCTCTATCTTGCGCAGTACTTCCGAAGCATCAACTATTGGCAAAGCCTTGAAGTATTCCTGTATGGGATTGATGCGTGGTGAAAAGCTGCTTTCAATGATGGAATAGAGATTGTCGGAGGAGGTAATGATGCCCATATCTAAATCAAGCTCCCTACGGAGAGAGTTGATTTCATAGCGACCAACCTTTGTAAAACGACAGTCTGCATCTTTATTACTACGGTATTCCGTTCTGCCCAGCACGGTATTATACCTGAACACATAGTGCGTACGGAGATAGGTTTCTATCTCGCTGTTCTTGGAGGTGTTTCCCCTGCGTTCGGTAGAATTGCCAGTTGTTTTCATTCTGCTTTTATCTGCTTCATTTTTCATTGTTTACCCATTTTGGTTTCCTAGAATGAAGTTACGGCGAGAATGTCAATGTTCCAAGCATTCGGAGAGTGCTTGCATAATGTTGCGCTCATTGGCAATAGATTTCTTACGGAATTCTTTCAGGAAACAGCAGGAAAATAAGGATTTAAGCCAAGAACAAGCGCACAAGTGTAGAAAAGTAATAGGAAATGTCTGTACCTGTTTGCTTCAATCAGCACTGTATTGCTTTGACTAAAACAAACGTAGAAAAAGGAAGATAAGGACCGGAAGAAGAGTAAGAAAGATAACCTCATTTCCTTCTGTTTCCCTATTCTTCCCTGCTGTTCCTTGCCGCTTTGTGGAATGGAAAGAAGCGCATACTTTTGCACGCAGAAACATGCGATGGAAAGCAAATCGCAAAAGGAAAATATAAACAAAACAATATAACGCTATGGGATATTTTATCATTACCGACAAGCAATGGGCAATGCTGAGGGACGAAATTGTCGCTCTTGCCCAGACCTGCCACAAGGCATTTGGAGAATCGAGTAAGCACACTGATTGGCTGCACAACGGAGATGTATGTCAGCTACTGGGCATCAGCAAGCGCACCTTGCAGCATTACCGTGATACGGGCATGCTTCCGTTTACACAAATCGGACACAAGTGCTATTACAAGCGTGAAGACGTGGAACGGTTGTTACAGACAAAGTCAGAGAAAACCAAGAACAACAAATAAACAATGAAAAGATGGAAACAGTTAGAGATTTAAGCATGGATGCGGACGAGATGCAGGTGGTGCTGTCCGCTATCAGCAGCGTAAGCAGGAGAATTAAGGAAGTGGCACAGACACACAAGCCCCTGTTTGGAGGTGAGCATTTCCTAACGGGCAAGGAGGTGTGTGAGCGGCTGTATATAAGCCCTCGCACCTTACAAGACTATCGAGACAGAAAGATTATTCCCTACACGCAGTTTGCAGGAAAGATTCTCTACAAGGCTTCGGACTTGGAGAGATTACTGGAGGATTGTTATAGGACCTCAATTCCGCAGCATTATTCCTTGTGAGGTACTTTTATATATTGAAGTGACATTTTTGGGATTTATCCATTGATATGGGGATTTTCTGGGGTTCTTGGTTCTTGCATATTCATGAAATCCCCCACCCAAACCAATGGGGAATATGAAAACCACTAAAAATGATGTTTATTCAATGAAGACCTCAGCGTAGTAGATTTTATTTGTATATAGGCTCAGAACGTTCTGCCTTCCAGTGCGCACCCATTTTGCCGGCACGCTGACAAAATGCAGGATAAAGGCTTTCAGCCTGCTTGTTTTTTTCAATGGCTTGACCTTCTCGCTGATATGACGGACGAGATAGAAGTTCTTCAGCATGGCGGTAACCATCATGAAAACCATGTTCTCAGCCATAAAGGAAAAGGGCAGATGTGACCATCCGAAGTCATTGTTCTGTATGTCGAAGTTCTTTTCGCTTGCTCCACGCTCATTATAAAATATAATGATGTCTTTCTCGGTAGATGTCCAGTTATTGGTAAGGATACAGCGGTATGTGTATATTACTCCGAACATATCCGTCTGTTCCCTTCCGTGCTTGTCTTTCAAGGGAGTACGCTGTACGACAAGCCTGTATGACTTTCCTTCTATTAAGTTGTCTATGCTGACGGAGGTGACATCGCATCTCTCATAACCAACCTCAACACTCTTCCATTCTTTCAGCTGGCGGAAGTCCTCACATCGGCTGTCGCTGTTGGCTGCACGTATATAGAACGTGTTGCAGCGCTGCTCTACGGTTTGGATAATTTCCTTTGAGAACGATCCACAATCAGCACGGAAACGCTCTATTACCACACCAAGTTCTGAGGTTACACGGTCCATAATGCGACGGAGCGTGTCTTCTTGATGAAATCTCACATTGGTGTTTCTGTCACGATTCTCACCTCCGACTATGATTCCCCCAATGGAAGCCCAACCAGGGAAATAGCCAAAATCCTGCTTGTAAGAATACTTTGCATCGAACTTGTGGGCTGGAATAAACTGATGATCAAAGTCTAAGTCAACATAACTGCCCACCTTTATAAGGCTCTCCCGTTAAATACGTAAATTGGAAAAAGAACAAAGGCTTATACGCTTGTATGGTATGACTGTCCAAAATCAAACGGTCTCACATAAAGGGATAAAGCACAAGATAAGAATGCAGAAAAGGCAAATACTTACCATGTCCTTCCGTCTTCTACAAACAACTTATTCCCATATCACTCAACGTTTGTAAACTATTTTCATACAACTCAAAACCAATACATGGTCTTCTGGCTTTGAAAAGACGCCCAATTGACTTGCAATAGATGCCCTTTTGAGGTCTAACTGACGCCCTTTTGAAGTCCAATTAAGCACCTTTTCTTGCATAACCTTATAACTAACTGATTTACTGCCGGTTGCAAACTTGCTTTTTACACGTGTTTTTGCCTTTATCTGTAGGTATTTTACCCGAAATTATGTCATGGTTTTTCAAACTGTTGTCTACGGTTTCAAAGTATTGACATGAAAAGGTTTTCTGCATGGGAGGATGATAATAAAGTAGGTAGCCAAAACCGTCTTGGCTGTCTTTTTGTTTAACGCACAACTTCGCTTCTTCCGTTAAAACTATACGAAAAGAATCCACGTATTTATTTAATGGACCTGTAAGCGCATTGATGTCCTCAAGGTATTCTCCACCACAAAGGTAACTGAAGAAGAGAGAGCCAAAAATACTTCCATAGCAGAATGCTTTGCCGCTACTTCCACGTTTGTCCAATACAGATTCAGTAAGTTTTTCAAAGCCCAACTTTGAGAAAACGTCCATAATATGATAAATTCCACCGAAAGAAGTGATATTCTCTTTTTTAATTGCTACCTTTGTCATGTCAGATATTTTATTTATTTTTTTTTGTTGGTAGCACTAAGATAAGTGAAATTTCTGACATATCCAAGTGTTTTGAGAACTTTGTTTCTCAGGCACTTGGAGTTCTTACAAGAATTTATGCTGCGGAATTAAGGTATAATAAAAATATTAATTAGTATTGCACCAAAATTACCCAAATTCTTGTTTCGCCATATGATTTTGCGTAATAGTTTCCCTCTATCTACCCACCAAAAGGATCAACATTGAGATAAGACGACCTTCTCCCAAGCATTCTCTACAGACATGAGCTGACTACGAATACATACCACGCTGCACACCTCGTCGAAGCGCTTTTCAATTTGACATACTATCTCCGGCACATTGTAATAATACCGTTTCCACTCTATTGTGAAGTACACTGCCACTGGATGCTCTTCCCTCTTCTTGTTAGTACATTTTTCCTGCACTAACTTAATTGTACAGTCCCCAATACGACAACATAGTACAAGATGTTGAAGTTACAAATACTTCCTTGCCTTCAACTCGTCTTCAAGCAATTTGAAGTGTGTGTTAGCATATTCATTCGGACGAGTCAGTCTCTTTTTGGGCATTTGCTCAAAGATTCGTTTGACGTAGAATGCTTTTACATCAGAAACTTTGAATGATTTCTTCAATTCTATAGAAAGATGATCGTCTGAATCTACTGGATCACGTTTAGGTATAACATAATTATAGAAAATCGGCTCTGAAGAAAACTGGCCATCATTTTCAAAATACCTTGCAGAAACATACTTTATACCCCATGCATCTTCGCGATTCTGCATGCAATTGGTGAGGAGATGTAGAAGTAACTCAGGGAAAGCATACTGAAACTGGAATTTATCATTGTCATTGTTTGCCATTTTTGTACACAAGGCAAAAATGAAAAACTGAATAACATCATCTTCATTTTTGAAACGATTTGGACACAAAGTCGAAATAAGCGGGATTGTCCGAGTACTCACAAATTTAACATAATTTACGTGATCTATATCAGCTCTACGCATTTCTTCCCAACAAACATACAATGAGGCACCGAGATATAAGCATGGGAAACCATTCAGGCTATATCGATAGTTCTTGGCAAACTTAATTTTATCGGTAGCTATATGGAACATTTCTTTTCTACTCAGCAGCTTATACTCACCCTGACTTCTCATTCTGAATAGAGGTGTTCCCTTTTCTATAAAGTCTCGATTTAGTTTTAGCTGACCAGTGGAACCATCAACAAGTTTATCATGAAGTAAAGATAGGGCAGAGAAAATATCTCCCTTATTATAATTGTCAAACACATCCTTAAAGAAATCATGAACTCCCTCATAATATGCATTAGTAGCATTATACTCTGCTCTAATTACGACTTTGGTTTTCAAATCCAGAAGAAAAGTATAGATGGCATCAAGTACCCCCATAACATCAGTTGCCTCTTTGTAGGCCTTTGATATTATCACTTCTTCAAGTCGCTTTCTTGTATCTCCTTTACTCAACATAATTTTCAATATAAAAGGGTGCCCAGCCCACCCTTAGTTTGCTTCCACCTATTAGAGCTTCAGCCTCCGGCATTGTGTGTACAATAGCTGCTGGGAGCCGGATTGGAATAATTCTTTAATATACGTCTGCGGCATATTTTGCTTGGCAAGCTTTAGCAAGCTTAAATTCGGACCACTGCATAAATGGTGATCTCTGCTTGCTTATTATTTCCAAGGGTCTTCTGAACCGCTCTTCAACATGACTAAGAATCTCATCCTTATAAGCATGTTCGATAAAAGGTGAGGTCATCATATTAATCATTATCAAGAAACTTTCAGTATCATCAACTGACCAATTATGCATTCTCACATCCTCTATCAGCCATCTACAAATGGTATTGCGGGAACTACGGTTAACATTGTTACGCCCAAACACCATCATGAGAGTCAATGCCATAAGAATGTTGGCTTTTTCATCCTCATAATGATCAAAAGCATCACCTATGAAGGAATTCCAGATTCTAATATCAATCTCATAATTTTCGGGAATACAATTTAGTATCATCATAAGATAGCTAATCTCAAGACCATTAAGCATATTGAGATGATTATGCTTCAAAATAAAAGTCAATTCGTCAATAATTGTCTTGTAAATTTTATTCTTAGCATCATCTGACAACGCTTTAGACGAAGCAGAAGTTTCATTAAAAAGTCTGCCTTGGAAATAACTTACAATCATATTAAGAAGGGAGAGGACACGAATACTTGTATTCATACGCATATCGCTATTGAAAAGATAAAATAGAAATTTTATCATTTCACGAAAATAATAGACCATTTGTTTTTCATAGCCAAGCCAAATGCTCATTCCTTTTCGATCAAGCAATCCTATTGTACCTCCAGAGCGATACTCATCCATCAATGTATCTATCTCGTCTAAAGCTTTACTTAATTTTCTGTGCAGATGTGCTAACATTCCCGCTGACACTTCATTGAATTGAACATCATTTTGCTTAAGGATGGTCTTTACATCTATGATAGCATATTGTGCTTTCATCTTCAACGGGAAGTCATAGAAATTTTGTTCTTCACGCAGTTTCATTCCCTGCGTAGTATGAAGCCTGTCTTCTAACATTTTTTCTACGACAAGTCCGAGTGCTCGTCTTGCTATGGTCAGCTTGTTGACGAAAGGAGTTTCATATATATGATTTTTCTCTATATTTAGGCGAATACCACCATGCTTGTGCAATTCTTCTATCAAGACTCCATAAAATTTACTATAAACTTTCGGGTCATTATAGAAGAAAAAAATATCATCAACGTACCGAAAACATTCATAATCGCGATGTAACGAGTAAAGCTCTGGACCATACGACATTCTCTTTTCCATAGCCACATCTATTTGCTGAAGAAACATCTCCGCAAACAATCGTGAAAATTCTGGCCCTATAAGAACACTATTTGTCTTATCCTTTTTAACTCCAATCCTACCCTGTGTTGGATCCTGGTGGCTCCTACCTTCGTTCATTTCTGACATTAACCTGGTAAATCTGCCTGCGAATGTACAGCTATCATTAATTTTTTCAGTTGTTTGATATAGCAACTGTGATAATTCGTCTATTGGAATTACATCAAAACAGTGGTGTATATCGGCCTTGTACAAAAACTTAAAATGGTTCTCCAACCGCTGAAACTCACGCCCTGCATAGAATGCATTGATATTTTGATACTTCTCATAATGGAAATAATGTTTTGGAGTATCGTTGGCCTTGTAATCCAAATATTCTGCTGCAGCTTTCGGCATATTCGACTTTGGCCGAACAAAAGTCGCACGTTTTAGCGGATAGCGTAAAGAAAAATGGCTTTTTTGGCAGAAATTCAGAATAAGACTATCACAAGATTTATAAAATTCCATTAGTTTTAACTGCATATAAGGGTGAACCATGACAAGTTCGCGAGCCTTCTTTCCATCTTTCTTATTTATAAAGTAATTGAAGCTCTTCTTTTTCTCCCCATTACCATTAAGTAAAGTGATGAAAGCGTTTGCCCAATCATTATTCTTTCCTTTCAAGCTCTTTCCACGGGAGATAACTCTATCCCCATGAAAGCATAATCTCAACATATCCGCTATAATATAATAGCGATTGTTTGAAACGAACAAGGGTAACTCGTATGGCAAAACCTCAGACATTAAGATTCTATATATAGTCTGCTTAATCCTTTGCTTCTTCATATTGTAATATATGTTTTATCATTCTGAACTCAGCAGATGTCAGATGACTCATTCTGCGTTCTGCAAAACCTTTTTCAAAGGAATAATCATCATGAAGTTTCTTTCTTAATTTGTTTACAAATTCAGCATCAATGAATTTTCCATTAAACATCGACTGTTTAATTTTCGCTTCAAACTCCCTATATAGTTCTTGGTCAAGCTGTTTCAACTGAGAAGTATCGGTCAACATTGAATGTTTGAAATAAATGCCACTTAAAATATTACTTTTGGTTCCGCCAAGGGTATAATTGCAAGTAAGATAAGCAAGCAGTTTTTTGAATCTATACAAAGGCTGCCGATGCCGTATCACAATTCTACTATTTTTTTCCTTACTTCTGGGATTATAGGTAGCTAAATGCATATAATAATCAATCACTTTCCCTATTTGAACAGCATATTTTTCCATTCTATCCGCTGTAAGACGAAATGTTACTTTCAGCTTTGAAGTATTAAGTGTTATGTTATAGCCAAGATAGTCAAATACAATCTTTTGAGGAGTATCATATCTGATATCCTGGGCCATATATTTTTTGCTGTCCCCTTCTGGGTGAAGAAACAGCTTGCCTTCTCTGAAAATGTCTTCAACCTTTGAAAATAATATTTTGGCACTTGGGTATGCCTGTGTAGGTGAAGCTATAATGATAACATCATCAACGTATCGTTGATAGAGATACACGCCGTCCAATCGACTAATCTGTTCATCTATCCTGCGCAAATAAATGCCTGCAAGACTGGGTGAAAAACTTATGCCACGAGGTACACCACCGATATATTCAAAATCCTCGTTATGATTAAGCTCATAAAACATTCTTTTCATGATCTTAATTGTTCGACGGCTCACTATCCCATCCTTTTCAAGCGTTTCAAGTAGTTCATTATAGGGTATTGACTCAAAGAAACTTTTTATATCGCCTCGAACAATCATTTTGTCCACATGGTCTAATAGTAACAACTTCAGATTCTTTAAAATCACATTCCTGTCAGGTTGTTTGATTTTATAGGTTTTTTGTAACTCATCATTAATCATTTTACAGGCAAAAAACGAATCCCGGTCTTTGCCTGTTACATAAATGTACTTGCCAGAGTCATTATGGTATTTCCGTTCTACATGGACAGAATAGTTACGTTGAATAATGTTATGGAGAACTTCTTCCTTTATAACCCTCTCTACATAACTTTTCTCTTCGAGATTCTCTTCTAATTTTTCTTGAAGTTCTTCTTCCTTATCGTTATCTTTAGTTTTTTTTGCTTTTGCCCTCTCCTTCTTTAATTCCTTTCTTGTTGCGGCGAGTTGGCTATACAACACATCCACGTCATAATCATTCAGCTTGAGCCAATCTTTCTTCAACTGCCCACATCTGCTGGCAGATTCAAAAATCTTATCTATCTGATCTATCGAATATGAAAAAGTGGACATTTTATATGTCTTTTTATCATTTTAACTTATATCTCCCACCCCAATGTAAATCAGGGTGGAAAATAACTGTTTATCGTCTTATCTTCGTAGGTGAATAATCGCTAAACAACTAAATCATTTAAGAGCAAATTTAGACAAAATATTTGAGTTGCCCAAGCTCTTGAGTGTTAAAAAACACGAATGAGTGAGGATTCTTCTCTTTTTGGGTAAATTCGGCATCCAAGTTCATTCAGCGGTCAGTCCCTGAGAAGGCGCAGACAGTATGCATTGATACGTGGGCTAATGAGCTTACGTTCTATTTCCGCATTCAGCCTGAATGCAAGGGTGAGAACCTTGCTTTGGATGTCATCACTGAGTTGGTAGTTGTCCCTGATGCTCTACACGCAGCATTCTCGGGTCGTGCAAATGCAGAGAATCTCCATAATAACAGAGAGGTTGCACCCGAAACGCGAGGGATCCGAGCAGATGATGGTATTGTTCTTCCGTACATGCTGTAGCTACTTGCATGGTTTGCGCTTGGCGCACGATTTAGTGTCGCTGATTGTTTCCTCTATTCCAGTCATCCAACTTGATACTCTCGTGCTCACAAAAACAGTTGAACTCAAACCGAAGGTTCTCCACAGTCTGTTTATCGCCGTCTACTCTGATATGGCCGTAATTCATATGGGTCTTCAGGATTTTGGAGTGATAGTGTTTAATATATGATTATCAATAACTTTTATAATTTAAATACTTTTATATCCCCTTTGTTTACTGGTAACTATTCAGCGATAATGAACGTTGAATATCAGGAACTTATAAACGTAACATTGTGGCAAAAAGGCTCGAAATGACATTCTTTATTAGAATTTGCATGTGTTTATTTATGTAACTTATTGATAATCAATAATAGTTTATACACCTTATCGCTGAATAGTTACGTTTACTGATATTAAAGAATATAAAGTACTAATTTAAAGGTTACGAAAGTTGTTGTTGTATCACATGGGTTATACACGCTACAAAACACTTATAATGAACTATTTACAAATTTTCTTTACTAACAAGTGGCATAAAGGAAATCATCGCATCACTCCAAATTCTGGAAGAGCCCAATTTTTCTCGGTAAGCTCCTTTAGTCCGCGCCCCACAGTGTCGGCATCGGGTAACAGCGTACTATGTTTCTGCCTGAACTGCCCTATAAGCACATTAATGTCCTCAAGGCAATCCCCTCCACAAAGGTAACTGAAGAAGAGAGAGCCGAAAATACTTCCATGGTTGAATGCTTTGCCGCTACTTCCACGTTTACCCAATACAGATTCGGTAAGTTTTTCAAAGCCCAACTTTGAGAAAACGTCCATAATATGATAAATTCCACCGAAAGAAGTGATATTCTCGTTTTTAATTGCTACCTTTGTCATGTCAGTTTTTTGCTTACTTGTTATGTTTGCAGCACCAAGATAGGTGAAATTTCTGACATATCCAAGTGTTTTGAGAACTTTGTTTCTCAGGCACTTGGAGTTCTTACAAGAATTTATGCTGCAGAATTAAGGTATTATAAGATGCGAACACGAACTTACTTTTTTAAGCCAGTACAATAATGAAATATTTTTTTATATTCGTGTTAGTATTATTCTCTTGTTCAGATCCAAGGGAAAAATTACCCTATAATTTGAGCGCACAAGTAGTTTATGAATATCCTGCGCATTTTGAGATAATAGATTCGCAAGGATTTCCTGTACTTGGGCCAGGCTTTAGATATACAAGGTCTTCCAGTTTTATAATTGCAACAACTATTGCCTATGGTTACAATAAAAGCGGTATAATAGTGCAGGTTACAGATAAACAAAAAAGAGTCCATTATTTAAAGACAGAGGTGAAAAAAATAAATAATGATTATAATATAACTTTTATAGAAATAAGTAACAAAGCTTTTAATAAAGAAAAAAAGAAATATAAATGGAAGATGGTTAGTATATAGTTATTATGGCTTATTTCTGACATGTCCAAGTGTTTTGAGAACTTTGTTTCTCAGGCACTTGGAGTTCTTACAAGAATTTATGCTGCGGAATTAAGGTAAAAAATAGATATGAAAAGATTTGGCTTACTATTGATTGGCGTAATGCTTGTTATTACAACTAACTGTAATAATCAGCAGTTAAATAACAGATATTCATCGAATAACTTATCATTTATAAAAAATGATAAACTTCATTATAATATCCTCTTAGTCGCATGTGACACCTGTGTTCCTATTATAAATAAGGGCTATAGAGTGCGTGTTAAGCTGACAGATAAACAGAAAAGTATTGTTAAGAAAATAGAAAAGGAAATGTGGAGGCACTTATTATCTGATAAGAAGACCGATTTTGCAGCAAATCTGATCCTCTATGATATTTATGATAAAGATGCTATTCTACTCTTTGGATTAGGCAACAATATAAGAGATTGGAGGAAAAATCTAAAACGGGATGATACATTGTTTTGGTTGAAGAAATTAAAATGAATTCGTATTGGTCATCAAATATAAAGCGTTATGAGGAATATTATATTCATTTTATCGATGCTTCTCATAAGGGCGGGACACTCCTAAAGCAGATACGAGCAATGGTAAGCTTTGGACAAAGAAAGTGAATTAATAAAAATACTTATCAATGGGGTATAGCATATATTGCTCCATTGATAAGTTAAAGTTTTGATTTCCTCTATTACCTCAATTCCGCAGCATTATTCCTTGTGAGGTACTTTTATATATTGAAGTGACATTTTTGGGATT
>NZ_KV817553.1:0-15339 GCF_001814685.1 Prevotella sp. HMSC077E09
GAACCTTCAAGGGCTTAGTTGCGGATTTGAGGGTTGAATGTTTTGATTCCATTTGAAGATATTAATAAAGTAAAATCTGTTGAGGGTATAGAATACTTTATCAACAATCCTTTCTACAAAACATTCGGAGTTGCCTTGAATTGTACGAACCATTGTTCCATAGCGTATATAGCCCCAAGAGCAAACATAAAAGCGTTAGCACTCACTAACATTGATACCAACCCAGAGTCAGACTTCACAAAAGCAACAAGTTTAGTGGCTTTAGACTTTACGCACAACAATACAGTTCAACGCTTAGATTTTTCACAAACATTAATCGGAAACCAAAAGGCAGAGGCTTTTGATGTGCTCTTCACCAACATTTTAGGTTTGCGAGATTGTAAGAACTTACAGGAAGTGGTCATTCGAAAATCTGGTGAAGGAATATTAAATAATCTGGCATTTATTGACTTGCCTAAGTTGAAACAGATTGATTTGAGCTTTGTAAAAGGCCTCCAAGACCTCATGTTACTCCGCCTACCGAATTGTAAAATAACTTATCCTGCCACCTTAAAGTATTATTATGATGGTGGTGCTAACGAGTTGGTAGACCTGTCTGAAACGAATACTATTAGTTTAACGCTATCAGAAGATGTCTACAAAAAAGACGAAACAAAGGCATTTATAACAAAATACAATAAATACCTTGGGGATGGTTATGATGTTTGGAGTGAATACAATCCCTATAATTGGAAATAAACAGTTTTAATTTTTAGATTAACTTATCATGCAAAAAAGAATATTTTCGTTGTTGATGCTATTATGGTGCATCGTTTCATTAAATAGCGTTTACGCTGCTAATGAGGCTCATGTTGGAGACCGGGTGGCTTATTCCGGCACACTGACTCGCGTCTATATGAATGGCGAAAAGGTCTCAGGGCAAGCTGTAAAGGCATTTGTAACAAAGACATCAGAGCATACCTATACCATAGAGCTTCAAGAATTCAAGGCCGGAAAAATGCCGGGAACTATCCAGGTAATGGCAAAAGATGTCAGTGTTTCTGCAGATGGTTCGTTTAATATGCCGTCAATGCAGAATATTATTGTGTTGAAATTATTTGTTCTTTTTACAACTAAAAGTTCTTTCAACGCAGATCTTTCTGGGGCAATCACCTCCGATGGTCGGTTGACATTCACCGTTACATCGGTGAATGCAAAATATTTTGGAATTCCTTTCAAGGCAATTGTTACTTTCAAGGGACACCAATAAAATAATAGTTTGCGGCATTGCATGCTACGATGCATTGTCGCAAATTTCGAATTTAGTAGTATTCTATTCAATGGTTTAATCATGATATATTCATATTTTCGCAGGACTCCGCTGTTTATTCTATCTTTCTTATGCATTTTCCTCACCGTTTCTTGCAGTTCAGATGAGGAACTGAAAAGGGCCGATGCCGACATTAAGTTGGTGAACGAGGCTAAATCTTTTCTTCAAGGAGATATTGTCCTTAACACACATGCTACTATGGGTGGTGTTAACAAGACTTTACTTCCAACAGGATGCCCTACAAAATTCAACTTTACCTGGAGTAAAACAGCCCCACAAAGCTTTACAATTTCGCTGTTAAACTTTACTGTTGGTAAGATGGGAATGATTATAAACTTCAACTGTGAGGTAAAAACGATGCAGCTTAATTCTTGGGAAAAGAACGAATACAAAGGAGAAGGATGGATTAAGTTTTATGGCGAGAATGGCTCTGTATCAGGAACAGACAATGAAGGTGTACCCTCTAAAGCAATGGGAAGTACCGTAAAAGGATATTATAATGTAATGACTCATCAAATAAACTTCATCGTTAACTACAACATGATGAATGTGCGTTCGGAGTGTTTCCTGCAGACCATTGATAAAAATCGCATCAAAACATACGATGAAGACTTTAAGAAATATGAAGAAGATTTGAAGAAATACAAGGAGGAACATGGTCTGTAGTGACCACATCTCTACATAATGACATGAAAGAAATGTGGGTAATGCATGTATTATCCACATTTCTTTTTGTATAGAAAAAGTGCACATGAGAAGAAAAAAACTATTCCTTACACTGCTTTTTTGCTTCAGCTTCATGACTTTATGGGCTCAGCAGCAAGTAAAATTCAAAGTAGAGGAACAAGGAACACAGCAACCTTTGGTAGGCGTTTACATCTCGCTTACACCCAAAAACAGCACTAAAGCAGAATTTAATGCTGTGACCGATGCCGCAGGAGAAGCCGTTTTCAACATTGAAAAGCGAGGTACTTACCACTATCAGACTACAGCTGTAGGCTATATTTCAGTCTCTGGAGATATACAACTGCCTCAGAACACCACAATAAATATTGTGATGCGGGAGGATGTTATGCACCTGAATGATGTTGTTGTAACAGGTTCCCGCACTGAACGCCCTATAAAACTGTCGGCCGTTACTACGCAAGTGCTGGGTGGAAAAGCCTTAGTGGATGCCGGATACAGCGACCTTCAGCATGCACTTCAACAGGAAACACCAGGTATGAACATCCAGAAAGTGGGCTTTGGCAATGAAATATCCATGCAAGGATTAGATGCCCGACACGTGCTTTTCCTACAAGATGGCGAACGAATGACGGGAGAAATGGCGGGAAACCTTGACTATGAGCGTTTTAATCTGCACGCTATAGACCGCATAGAGATTGTAAAAGGTGCCAGCAGTACGCTCTATGGAAGTCGTGCTTCAGGTGCAGTGATCAACCTTATCTCCAAGAAAGCCACGAAGCCGATAGACATTCAAGCGGGTTTTCGCTGGGGACAGATGAACCAACGTAATTATAAACATCCTTCAAAGCATGACTTTCTTTACATGTTTGAGAAGAATAGCGACCGTCCCAACCTACAAGCATGGGTGTCTGCAGGTATGAAATACAAGAAAATTACTTCGCAGACAGACGTTTGGTACAGTGAAAGTGATGCCTTTTATATGTATCAATCCAAACATGATAAAAAGGTATACACGAAAGAAGCCAATCCTTTTTTACCGCATGACATTATCTTAAACAGCGTAGCTGAGCGCTCTCCAATGGGTATCGAGGGTACGGAGCATGTGTCGTTGGCACAGAAATTCTATATCGACCCTATCAAGAACCTGTCTATTGAGACTTATGGTACATTGTTTTTCATGAATTCCTATGACCTGATTCAAGACATGACATTCACGCAGAGCCGTGACTTTATGACGGGATTCAAAGCAAAATACGATGTAAAAGACTGGTTTTCTGTCCACTTAAGCATGCATGCAGACTTTTATGATCGCTTCAAAAGGCATGAAAGACTTGATGAACGCAAGAAGGTTTACAAGAGCTGTATCCTCGAACCACGCCTGACTGTCACGAGTAATTACTTCAATCACCACAGTCTTATCTTCGGAATAGAGCATACCAGCGATGAGTTGACGAGCGATCGCTTTGTGAATCGCAAGATGACAACACGTGCTTTGCACGAAACTGAATACTTCTTACAAGATGAATGGCTACCCAATACACATTGGTTACTATCAACTGGTGTGCGCACAAACTTCTCGAAAGCTTTTGGTTTCATGTGGATGCCGAAGCTTGCAGCCAAGTATTCACTCAACAATCACTGGGCTTTTCGTGCCAATTACTCCATGGGCTACCGTGCACCGAGCATTAAGGAACTGTTCTTTAACTGGGATCATTTAGGCATGTTTCAAATCCGCGGTAACGAAGAATTACGCCCGGAGAAGAACCATTATATTTCATTCGGCACAGAATACACCACAGATCGTTTCTTCATCAACGTGAATGCATATGGAAACTTCTTCAGAAAGAAGATTGAAGGCGTGTGGCATATCTACGACATGCAATATAACTTTGAATATACAAATCTAAGAAATCAGCGCATGTTGGGCATTGAAGCAATTCTCAAATGGCATTTCGCGAAAGGCTTTACCCTTAATGGAACCTACAGCTATGTGAATGTAAGTAAGCAGCAAGGCATACAGGTAAACACCACATCTCCACATGCGGCAACTGGCAGTTTAGACTATATGCTCAACCAAAAGAACTATCGTTTGAAGAGCATTCTCAGTGCATCGCTCATGGGACAGAAGCAGTTTGATGTGCAAGACCGCGTGTGGGTAGACGAACATCACAAGAGTTACGATGCCTATTTCCGCTGTACATTGCCTACGTATGTACTTTGTAATTTAGCCGTCGTGCAGACTTTCTGCAATAAAGTAAAAGTAACCTTGGGCGTTGACAACCTATTCAACTACGTTCCTCATACCTTAGGATCGGGAATCACGATGTTCAATGTACCGGCGACATGCGGCACAAGAGGCTATATTCAAGTGGAATTCTTAGTCGATGACATTATCAAAACCCTGAAACATAAATAATGAAAACAACACTATATATACTTTTAGGCGCGCTTTTTACATTCACCTCATGTGTAAAATACGATGCCGAGCCTTTCACGGGGAAGACACTTCCCCGTGTTAGTGGTTATTCTACAGGTGTTACCAATGATTGGATTTATTTCAATCTACGTACAGGTGAGGTGTTCAACAGCTATCAGCCAGGCAGTGACATCAAAGAAGGTGAACAGAGAAACCGTTTGGACTGGGATCTCGCTTTCTGTGGCTACCGTCTCAGAACGAATAGTGGGACTTCGGGAAACGGTCAAGGTGGGGCTGCTGATTTAGGCAGTGGGAATTATGAAAAATGGCAAACCGTTTCACAAATTCCCAACACCATCCAATGGGCAGTAGATGATCACACGGTATCAATTACCTATTCACGCAACGACTGGAATAAGTATCTCATTGCCAATCACCTTGATTTTAATGAGAATCCATGGTTTGATCCCAACCGGGGACCGGCCACAACAAAGACTGATGCCAATCCAGTACTGGCACGAGCCATGACGTTTACCGGGCCACCACCGGTATATTCGCCTTCTTTCCACACCTATGTTGTGCGCACCGCCGATGGTAAACGCTACTTCAAGCTGCAGATTATAAGTTGGTATAAAGGCGACATTGAGGTCGGAGATACAGGAGGTCAGATCAGTTATTACTGTGATGAATTAAAATAAAATAAGTTTTTCAGAGTTAAATAAACAGTAGATAACGAATAGAAAAAATGGGAAATAACAAGAAATGGTATATCAAACAGACCCTCATCTCATTCTTAGTAGTACTCTTTGCCATGCCTTTGGGACACGGAGCCATGAAGTTAATGGAAAGATTCATGAATGAGGGAAGCCTGCATGTGGCCGGTTTCATGATCGGATTGACAGGACTTGTGATGGTGATTATCGGCGTCTTTGTGAAAGGCGACACCCGACAGACTTTATGGGGCCTGTTCGGTGGGCTCCTCTTCTGGACGGGATGGGTAGAGTTTCTCTTTATGTATTATGCCCGCCGCTATGGAGTTCAGCCTGAAATAGAATATGGGAAGACGGTCACACAACCTGAATATCTCATCCTTCCTGCATCGTTTGGCATGTGGATGATGACGATGGTGATGTATGTGTTCAGCACAAAGAATGGCTGTCTTTTCATCACGTGGGTGCAGAAAGTGTGCTTCCGCAGCCAGCGAAAAGCAATTGTCGTGCAGCCCATGACACGTCACACCTCAATCGTAACTTTCATGGAAATCAACATGATGCTGTGGGCTTCCTATCTCTTGTTGATGTTCTGTTACGACAAAAACTTCTTTGGTGATCATCATCCTGTTACGTTCTTGGTTGGCTTAGGCTGTCTTGTGGGGTCGCTGTTCATGTTAGAAAGGCAACTGCATATTGCTTCCTGGGGTGCCAATATCCGTATGGCAGTAGCCACAGTGATTGTGTTTTGGGTGCCCGTAGAGATACTTGGCCGCATCAACTTCTTCAAGGAATTCTGGGTCGAGCCTGAAAAATACGCGCTTCCCATGCTGATTATCCTGACAGCTTTTGCGGTCTTGGGCGTTTATCTATGGCGAAAAGGCCAGGTGAAGCAATAACAACAGGACTTTTTCTCTACAGAAGTATCATAAAAAAGAAGTTTTCAAAGAAGACAAAATCAGTGTAGTGCTATGAAATATATTGTTGCCATGGACTCTTTTAAGGGCAGCCTTTCCTCGGAAGAGGCAGGAAATGCCGTTGCCGGGAATATCAGAAAGCGCGACAATGAGGCCGACATTCAGATTTTCTCCATGTCAGATGGTGGCGACGGTATGCTCGAAGCTTTCTGCAAAGCCACGAGAGCCAAGCGCCTTTCTGTGCCAACCCGCGATGCCCTGATGCGGCGGATTGAGGCGCAATATGGCATCACTAACGACGGAACAGCAATCATAGAGACTGCACAGGCAAGCGGACTTATACGCATTGAGCCTGAACAACGCAACCCGATGCGTGCCACCTCGTATGGCACAGGACTTCTTGTTGCCGATGCACTGCGCCGTGGCTGCCACAAAATGATTATCGGATTGGGTGGCAGTGCCACAAGCGATGCAGGCATAGGCATGCTTCGTGCTCTGATTGAGACCTTTGCTCCGGAAGGAAATTTCAAGGATATTCAATCCCGATTTGACCGTTGTGAAATCATATTGGCAAGCGATGTGACGAACCCTCTCTATGGTCCAAATGGTGCAGCCCACGTGTTTGCTGCCCAAAAAGGAGCCACACCAACTATGATTGAAGCTTTGGATGCCCGCGCAAAGCAGTTTGCAGAGCATGCAGCCAAAAGCATGGGAATAGATAAAAGCATGCAACCCGGTGCGGGAGCAGCAGGAGGTTTGGGCTATGCTTTTATGCAATTCCTCAACGGAAGGATGCAGTCGGGTGCAGAACTGCTGTTAAAACTGCTCGATTTCGATAACATCATTGCCAATGCCGACCTTATCATTACAGGCGAAGGAAAGAGCGACAACCAGACGCTCATGGGCAAACTGCCGGCCATTATCATGCAGCATGCCTGCCGATACCACATTCCAACCTTATTGATTTCAGGCCAGATTGAAGACCACGAACACCTCATGGCCGCAGGTTTCAAGGCGGCATGTGGCGTAACTCCTGCCGGCATGCCACTCCACAAAGCCATGATGCGCGACCAAGCCATAGCCAACATTAGGGAATTTCCCCTCCCCCTTTAGGGAAATTCCTTTCTCCTACCCTTTTATTTGTTCTATTTTTGCAATGTGAAGAAGAGGCAACGAGAGCCTCGGATATCATTATTTATATAGCAACAAATAAAACATACAGGTATGAAAAAGTTTATATTAGCCCTCGTAACACTGTTCACTTTGACAGTCTCGGCAAACGCAATGAGCTATGAACAGGCTCGTCAGCAGGCTTTGTTCCTTACAGACAAGATGGCGTATGAACTGAACCTCACAGACGAACAGTATGAGGCTGCCTACGAAATCAACCTCGACTATCTGATGAGTGTCAATGATTACAGCGACCTCTACGGCGTTTATTGGAGCCAACGCAATCTTGATTTAAGCTATATTCTGCTCGATTGGCAATACAGAACCTATTGCGCAGCCAACTATTTCTATCGCCCACTCTATTATAACGACGGCTACTGGCGCTTCAGAGTCTATGCCCGTTACCCACATAGAGACTACTTCTATTTCGGTCGGCCAGGTTTCTATGCCGTCTATCGCGGTGGACACAGCTGGCGAATCAATGGCGGACAAAGTTGGTATCGCGGTCGGGATTTCGGTTGTAGAGACTCACATCGATACATAGGTATGCGTGATCATTTCAACCAAGGCAACTATGGACGTGGTTTCAGCAGCCGCAATTTCGACAACTACGGCAATGAGAACCGAGTGTTCGGAGGCAACAGAAACAGCCGCATCTACGGTAACGACATGCGTGGGAACCGCTCATTCGGCGGCTACGACAACTACGACTCACGCAATAACCGCTCGTTTGACAACAACACACGTACACGTATATTCGGTGGCAGTGCTGCATCCGAAAGCCGTGGTAATGGCGCTTTCAACAACCGACAGAGCAGCACCCGGTCTACTCTTCCCGCTATTCCTACCCGCCCATTCGGTGCTGACCGCGGTAGTTCTATCCAGGAACCAACCCACGTTTTCGACCGTCCAAGCACAGGACACACCTTTGGCGGCAGCGCACCAAGCCGTTCTTTCAATGACAATGCGCCTACACGTTCGTTCGGAGGCAGTGCTCCAAGCCCATCTTTCGGCGGCGGAAACGCACCTACCCGCTCATTCAGCGGAGGCTCAACAACCCAAGGAAGCCATGGCGTTTTCGGCGGAAGAAGATAAAAGGACTATCAAACAGGCCAACACTTTTATTTATACTATATATACAATTCACTCAAAAGGGATTATCAGAAGGCTTTCGCCCGATGATAATCCCTTCTCTTTTCAGTGTCAATCACTATCGCTTTCTGTGCTTAAAGCATGTAAATCCTCACCTCTCCATTATCCATTTTGTGGATTTCACTCATGGGTTTCTTGTAATACACGCTTTGAATGGCCTTGTTGATGATGCCATGACCGACGGCAAGTACCGTCTTGTTGGGGAAAGAAGTCTTAAGATAGGTGAGGAAATTCTGCGCCCTACTCTTCAGTTTCTCAAGGCTTTCAACATTCTCCGGCCATTCCACATCCTTCAAATCGGGTATGAACTTGCCCGTGAAATCACCCCAGTCGCGCTCTCGGAGCAAGGGTGTTGTCTCCACATCCTTGTGATGTGGCGCTGCAATAATCCTGCAAGTGTCGATAGAACGTTTCAAATCGCTCGACACAAACACATCTATCTGCTCATTCTTCAACTTGTCACGCGTGGCTTCAGCCTGCTGAATGCCCTTTTCATTGAGTTCTCCCTGCAACTGTCCCTGCAGAATCTGGGCTGCATTATCAATGGTTTCGCCGTGGCGCACTAAATATAATGTTGTCATATTTGCCGTCTTTTTGCTGCAAAATTACAAAAAACAAGAGAGACATCACAATGAGTTCACAGTTTTTTGTTACCTTTGTCAAGACATAAAACATAAATCATGAAAGTATTAAGAAGTTCACTTTTCCGCGCCATCTGTGCCATGATAGTCGGCACGCTGCTGATTAAATACCGCGAACAAACCGTACAATGGATAACCATTGCCATTGGCATCATGTTCTTTCTCTCGGGAATTGTCTCGCTTGCCACCTATTACACAGCGCGCAAAGCATCAGGAGGCCCTGAGGTTTACAACAGCGACGGCGAGTTGATTTCGGGCGGCCCACGCCCTGCATTGCCCATTGTTGGCGTGGGAAGTGTCATTCTCGGTGCTATCCTTGCCCTCATTCCAGACACGTTTATCAATAGTCTGATTTTGATTATTGCCGCACTGCTCATCATCGGAGCTATCAGCCAGTTTATCAATCTGGCTGCAGCCCGCAAGTTTGCCCACATCGGATTTTTCTATTGGTTGATGCCCTCGGTCATCTTGCTCACAGGAATTATCGCCATCATCTACCCTGATGTAATTGCCACCGCGCCATTGTTTGTCATCGGTTGGTGCATGCTTCTCTATGGTGTTGTGGAATGTATGAACTCGCTGAAGATACATTCCTGTCAGAAGCAGATGGCCAAACAACGTGCTGAACAGGCTGCTATTGAAGTGCAGGATGAAACAAAAACAGAGGAACAACAGACCGAATAAACGCCTCTTCCGCCTGATTTCACCAAGTCATGTGACGCAGTTGGATTTTCATTCTCCTTAATCCCGAAAACCAATCTGCGTCACATGGCTTTTTTATTGCTTTAAGAACCATAGCCAAGGCAGCTACAAAGACATATTCTTTCTATCTGATTCATCATAACTTTTTGTAAAGATTATCACCTCGTTTTTAACATCTCAAAACCTCACCAAATAGAAATGAAATGTTGGTTTCAAGGCAAGCGCAAAGCTGTTTCTACATAAAAGTAACGTCATTTCTGCATAAGTGCGAAGCCATTTCTTGGCTTCTACATCCCCACTTCAGCCTTCTTGCCCCGCTATCTCTATCACTTTAGCCTGCAAAGTGACTGAAATCATCATGCATCTTGACGCAGATTACAGGCTGAAATGACGCAAATTGCAAGTATTCTCAACATTACCAAGCGCTTCAAAATGCAGCTGTCAAGATAACCATCTGACAGTCAATGCTTTGCTTAAACGGCTCAAAACTCGCGTATTTCGAGCGCCAATAAATCTGTTTCTGAATTCGCGAGCTATGTAAGAGCAATTGTAAACATCCTTACAATGAATTAACATATCTTCCTCTTCCTGCTATACTCCTTTTCTATCAGCCTTTCATCAGCCCTAAAAAACATACAAGTCTACCTGCTTATCACTTTGACCTGACTGCACAAAAAAAGGGTCTTGTGCACAACTTTGCGCTTTTTGTGCATTTAATTTGGTCAATAAACAAAAAAAATGTAACTTTGCGCGTATGCTAAAATAGAACTATACACATATTTTACATATTAACTATGAAATTGAAAATCGTTGTACTTGCCAAGCAAGTACCTGACACACGAAATGTAGGTAAAGACGCTATGACGGCTGAAGGAACCGTCAACCGTGCGGCTCTTCCTGCAATCTTCAATCCTGAAGACCTGAATGCACTCGAACAGGCCTTACGAATCAAAGACCAAAACCCAGGTTCAACCGTCGGCATTCTTACCATGGGCCCTCCGCGTGCGGGCGAGATTATCCGCCAAGGACTCTATCGTGGCGCTGACGAAGGTTGGCTTTTGACCGACAGAAAGAGTGCCGGTGCCGACACATTGGCCACATCTTATTTCCTCGCTAAAGGCATTGAGAAGATTGGCAACGTGGATATTGTCATCGGAGGTCGCCAGGCTATCGACGGTGATACGGCCCAAGTTGGCCCGCAGGTTGCCCAGAAATTAGGCCTCAACCAAGTGACCTACGCAGAGGAAGTAGTGAAAATTGAGGACGGTAAGGCCACTATTCGCCGTCATATTGACGGTGGTGTAGAGACTGTCGAGGCTCCACTTCCCGTGCTGATTACTGTTAATGGAAGTGCAGCTCCTGCTCGTCCATGCCATGCAAAGCGCGTGATGAAATATAAATATGCCACATGTCCGATGGAACGTAAAGGCGATGAGCCCTGGAGTTCGCTTTATGAGACACGGCCTTACCTGACACTTGGTCAGTGGAGTATTGCCGATTGTGGTGCCGACTACGAGCAATGTGGCTTGGCAGGTTCGCCGACAAAGGTGAAAACCGTACAGAACATTGTGTTCCAAGCAAAGGAAAGCAAGACGCTTACCGGCAGCGATAACGATGTAGAAAGCTTGGTAAAAGAATTGTTAGACGAAAAGATTATTGGCTAAAAACAGGAAAGAAGCAGGATGAAAGCTTTGGAATTGACTGCAATGCAGATGCTTTCGAAGGATAAAGAGAAGTTCGTCTGTCATTCTTCTGGGTTCATGTTGTGCATCAACTCCACATTCCTCACTGCACATTCCTCATTCATATTATGAACAACGTATTTGTATATTGCGAAATAGAAGAAACAACCGTACAGGAAGTTTCACAGGAATTGCTGACAAAGGGTCGTAAACTTGCCAATAAACTTGGTGTAGACCTGCATGCAATTGTTGCCGGAAGCGGCATTAAAGGCAAGGTAGAAGAACAGATTTTACCTTATGGTGTTGACAAATTATACGTCTTTGACGGAGACAACCTCTTTCCTTATACCTCGGCACCACATACAGATATCCTCGTCAATCTCTTCAAAGAAGAGAAGCCGCAGATATGTCTGCTCGGTGCAACTGTTATCGGTCGCGACCTCGGTCCACGCGTAAGTTCCTCTCTGACGTCAGGACTTACCGCCGATTGTACCCAACTTGAGATTGGAGATTACGATGAAAAGAAGACCGGGAAGCATTATGAGAACCTGCTTTATCAAATCCGTCCCGCTTTCGGTGGTAACATTGTAGCCACCATTGTCAATCCCGATCATCGCCCACAAATGGCAACTGTGCGCTCGGGTGTAATGCAGAAAGCAGTCTATGAAGGTCAAGCCAAGGGCGAAGTGGTTTATCCTGACGTTACAGAATATGTGCCTGCAGAAGATTATGTGGTTAAAGTTATCGACCGACATGTAGAGGCTGCAAAGCACAATTTGAAGGGTTCTCCGATTGTTGTAGCCGGAGGTTACGGCGTAGGAAGCAAGGAAGGGTTCAATCTTCTCTTCCAGTTGGCCAAGGAACTCCATGGAGAAGTGGGTGCAAGTCGCGCTGCCGTAGACGCAGGTTGGGTTGACCACGACCGTCAGATTGGTCAAACCGGTGTTACAGTCCACCCGAAAGTCTACATCGCTTGCGGCATTTCAGGCCAGATTCAGCATATTGCCGGCATGCAAGACAGCGGCATCATCATCTCCATTAACAACGACCCAGATGCTCCAATCAATAAGATTGCCGACTATGTCATCAATGGAACCGTTGAAGAAGTGGTGCCGAAGCTGATTAAGTACTATAAGCAGAACAGTAAATAAGAAGCCTCTCCCCCAGCCCCTCCCCGAAGAGGGAGGGGAGTAATATGCTTTTTTGTCTAAAAACTCAATTGGAATAAACTGACATTATATGACAGGAAAAGAGATAACTCCATTTGATTATATGAGTTCTTCGCCTGACCGCTACGCACTACTAAAGGTGTATGCCAAAGAAAACCGACAGAAAATGACATTTGCCGAAACTATACTTTGGGATGAATTGAGGTCACTTCCAAGAACTTTTAAGTTCAGACGACAGCATATTATCGGTGACTTTATTGTTGATTTTGTATGCTTGGACTTTCATTTGGTTATTGAAGTAGACGGTGGTTATCATCAAGAACTGCAACAAGAATATGATGACAGACTACGCACAGAGTCCCTAAACAGAATGGGGTTTACCGTGATACGCTTCACCAATGAACAAGTAACAGAACATCTGCAAGAAGTAATAAAAGAGATAAAAAACATATTATATAATGAATAAAACAGCCCATCGCCAGCCCCTTTCTGCTTTGTGAGGAGAGAACACACTACTCCCCTCCCTCTTCGGGGAGGGGTTGGGGGTGGGGCCTTAGCTTATGTCAAACTATTACACCGACCATCCAGAGATCGAGTTCCACTTGAACCATCCTCTGATGAAACGCATTGTTGACCTCAAAGAGCGCAACTATGCAGACAAAGATGCTTTTGAAGACGCTCCCGTTAACTACGAGGACGCTATCGAAAACTACAAACGTATGCTCGACATCACGGGCGATGTCGCTGCAAACATCATTGAGCCAAACTCTGAAAGCGTAGACCTTGAAGGCCCACACTTGGAAAACGGCCGCATGCTTTACGCCAGTAAAACGGTTGAAAACATTGAGGCTACACGTCAAGCAGGCTTGTGGGGCATCTCTATGCCACGCCGTTACGACGGTCTGAACATTCCAAACACAGTCTTTTCCATGGCTTCCGAACTCATCGCTGCAGCCGATGCAGGCTTCCAGAACGTATGGTCTTTGCAGTCATGTATAGACACTTTGTATGAATTCGGTACTGAAGAACAGCGTAAAAAATATATTCCGCGCATCTCTGCAGGCGAGACTATGTCAATGGATCTCACCGAACCAGATGCCGGTTCCGACCTGCAACGTGTGATGTTAAAGGCTACTCAGGATGCAGACGGCACCTGGAGACTCAACGGAGTGAAGCGTTTCATCACCAATGGTGACTCAGATATCCACCTCGTTCTGGCTCGTTCAGAGGAAGGTACACGCGACGGACGCGGTCTCTCGATGTTTATCTACGACAAAAGAGACGGCGGAGTGACCGTTCGTCATATCGAAAACAAACTCGGTATCCATGGAAGTCCAACCTGTGAACTTGTCTATAAGAATGCGAAATGCGAACTCTGTGGCGACCGCAAGTTAGGTTTGATTAAGTATGTCATGTCATTGATGAACGGCGCTCGATTGGGAATTGCAGCCCAGAGTGTAGGCGTTGAGCAGGAAGCTTACAATGAAGCGCTTGCTTATGCCAAGGAACGCGCCCAGTTCGGCAAGAAGATTATCACCTTCCCAGCCGTCTACGACATGCTTTCCCGCATGAAGGCAAAGCTTGACGCAGGCCGTTCAATGCTCTATATGACGGCTCGTTACGTCGACATCTACAAGGCTCTTGAAGACATTTCGCGTGAACGCAAGCTCACGCCAGAGGAGCGTAAGGAGATGAAACAATACAACCGATTGGCTGATGCGTTCACTCCGATTGCCAAAGGAACGAACTCTGAGTATGCAAACCAGAATGCCTACGATGCCATTTCCATTCATGGCGGCTCGGGTTTCATCATGGAATACAAATGTCAACGCCTCTACCGAGATGCCCGTATCTTCTCTATCTATGAGGGAACTACCCAGCTTCAGGTCGTTGCAGCCGTGCGTTATATCACCAACGGCACCTATCTTGACATCATGAAAGAGATGCTTGAGAATCCTGTCAGCGACAGCATGCAGCCTCTCAAGGCACGCATTGCCAAACTTGTAGCCCTCTATGAAGAGGCCCTCAACAAGGTAAACGGCGATGAAAGTCAAGACGAACACGACTTCCTTGCACGCAGACTCTACGACATGACAGCAGAAATCATCATGTCACTGCTCATCATTGCCGATGCAAGCAAGGCTCCGGAACTCTTCGAAAAGAGTGCCAACATCTATGTTCGCATGGCAGAAGAGGATGTCATCGGCAAGGCTGCTTACATTAAGGCGTTTAATATTGACGACCTAAAGAGCTTTGTTGCCGACACTACTGCAGAAGAAACAGAGGCTTAAATGCTTTTGAATATTGACCGAAGGCTGCATCATGAGCATCATGGTGCAGCCTTTTTCATGCTCTTTTCATCACTTCCCCTGCCCTGGAATGCCTGTAAGAGAATAATATGTTAATGCTTTTCAAGGATGTTTACAATTGCCCTTGCATAGCTTGCGTATTTGAAAAACCTTTTCTCTTTGGTCAGAATACGCGCCGTTTTTCAACAGTTTACAATACTTTGACAATCAGGATGTTATATAATTTGTTGCGGAAAACGATGCAAAATCACATGAAAAAACGATGCAATTTGTATTGAATTACCCTGCAATTACATTCATTTCGACTTGCAATCTGATGCAAATAGCGGCGTAATCTGCGTCAAGTTACATGACTTTATGGCTTAAATGGTCTGCCGGGGAGAATAGAATAGCGAAATCAAGTCTGTTTTTTCGTCTTTCATTTTGTAGATGGTGAGGTTTTGAAGTGCAGTTTAAATTAGTAAATGCGACAGTC
>NZ_KV817554.1:0-1348 GCF_001814685.1 Prevotella sp. HMSC077E09
AAGTTTAATTTATAATAGTGTTGCGGAATTAAGGAATACTACAAATAATTTAGTTTTTTTTATTTACTGACTTTTAAGCTACTCCGTTTCGGGCGGTGATAGCTGCGATAATCATCCAAAGGAATATCAACTTCGGGCTCAACAAGTTCACCCTGCTGTGGAAGAAGGAATTTCATATAACGGATATTGAGTCCTCTCTCAATCCACATGCTTTCATAATAGGTCTGAATAGACAATATCTTATGTGTTTCTTCATCTAATCCTTCCGTATGATAAAGGTCTTCTGTCGAGAAAACCACAGGCAACTTATTCTCCTTCACCATGCAAGTGGTATAGGTAAAGAGGAAGTTTGAGTCGGTTTTCAGATGCACAATACCACCGTCAACAAGGAACTTACGATAGCGATTGAGGAAGAATGTGCTCGTCAGACGCTTGTGAGCATTCTTCATCTGAGGGTCACTGAAAGTAAGCCATATCTCTTGAACCTCACTTTCTGCAAAGAAACGGTCGATGATTTCGATATTCGTGCGCAGGAAAGCCACATTCTTCAATCCCGCTTCTAAGGCCTGTTTTGCTCCCGTCCACATACGAGCACCCTTGATATCAACGCCGATAAAGTTCATTTCTGGATAGAGACGCGCCAACTCTACCGTATATTCTCCTTTGCCACAACCCAATTCCAACACGACAGGATGATTGTTTTTGAAATATTGCTCACGCCAATGTCCTTTCATTTCAAACGGGACATTGTCGACAACTGAAAACGGATACTGGAAGACATTGCTGAATGTCTCCATCTCGGCAAACTTAGCTAACTTTCCTTTTCCCATAGAATGAATTTATTGCAAAGGTACAAGGAAAGTATGATATACACAACTTTCAGAGGCATTATCCAAAAGAATACAACCAAATCAAATTGAAAACATGAAACCAAATGCCAAAGAAAATGGGCACCAAACCCTGAAATCCTTTCATAAACGAAAGGTTTCAACGTTTGATACCCACAAAAAGAATATCTTCGTTTAAGCCTCTTTCACTTCTACTGAAGCCTTCTTCAAGTCCTCATAGAAGTTAACACGAGCCATGTTCATATAGGGAGCAAGCCACAAAAAGCCTATACCGCAAGTCAAGAATGAAAGTAAAGCCCAACCGATGAAACTCAAATCAAGCAAGAAAAGCTCAAGTTTGTGGCCATTCATTATGCGCATACTCTCCTCAATAGCAGCGTTGTTCTTCATCTCTGGATTATCTTTCAAGATGTAAGGTGTCATTGCATACGAATAAGACTTAATGAAACCAGGAATAATTAACAGTAGGTAGTTTCAACTACCAAATGCGAATTTACTTA
>NZ_KV817555.1:0-7033 GCF_001814685.1 Prevotella sp. HMSC077E09
ATTTGGTAGTTGAAACTACCAAGTGTTAAAAACAGGATAACAATATTTACAAAAACAGACCGCTTCGAGTGTGGAGTTTCTTTGCAGATATGTATGTGAAGAGGCATGCATTGATGCAGAAAGGGCGGGAAAATAGAGTGTTTCGTGGTGTGAAGAAAAGGCGATAGTAAGACTTGATGAATGAGATTTCCTGCGATGTCATGCGCTGTGATCTTCTCATGACTTGGCGGTTGTAATGCTATTGTGGCCTAATGACACTAAGGTTTATTTTTTGTTAAATCGCCACTTGCGGGATAAACCATGGAAGGAGAATATGGTCTAAAGCATAAATCTCTTTGATGCTGAAGACCGTTTAGTTTGTTATCCACTGCATAAAGGCAGGAATGATGCAACGGGATAATTGCATATTTGGGGATTGATGACGATTGTCATGTGGAAATAAAATAAGATAATACGGATAAGAAACTATGAAAAAGATCAGTAAGGTTTGGTATATCGTGGCTGTAGTCCTCGTAGTTGCCGTTTCTGTATGGGCATTTTCAGGCTCGAAGAGAAAGGAACAGGTTGATTTTGTCACGGAGAAAGTGGCTCCTGCCAATATTCAAAGCAGCATCACGGCAACGGGAACGATAGAGCCGGTGACGAGTGTTACCGTTGGTACTCAGGTGTCTGGCATCGTCAGTAAACTGTATGTAGACTATAACAGCGTGGTTAAGAAAGGGCAAGTGATAGCCGAACTTGACAAATCTAACCTGATGAGCCAGCTCAATTCGGCCAAAGCTAATCTTCAACAGATGCAGGCTAACCTGCGAAAAGCACAGGAAGACTTGGCTTATCAGCATGCAAACTTCAATCGTTACAAGACATTATACAACAAAGGTTTAGTGTCGGCAAATGATTTTGAGACTGCACGGCTGAGTTATCAGACGGCATCTCAGAGTGTAAGTTCTGTCAGACAGCAGGTCAATGCCGCGCAGGAAGAGGTGAAACGAGCACAGACCAATCTTGGTTATGCAACCATTACATCGCCTATTGACGGCATTGTGCTTTCCAAAAGTGTTGAAGAAGGCCAGACCGTTGCAGCCAGTTTCAGTACTCCCGAGCTGTTTACCATTGCGCAAGACCTTACCAATATGCAGGTGGTTGCTAATGTAGATGAGGCTGATATTGGCGGTGTAAAGGAGGGCGAACGCGTCACATTTACCGTGGATGCCTATCCCGATGAAACCTTTCAAGGCACGGTAAAGCAAGTCAGACAAGAGGCAACGACGACGAATAATGTTGTGACTTATGAAGTTGTTATCAGTGCTCCGAATACCAATCTGAAGCTCAAACCAGGACTGACTGCCAACGTAACCATCTTCACTGCAGAGCGTTCAGGCGTGCTTAGTGTGTCAAGTAAGGCCCTGCGTTATACGCCAACGAAGGAGACGGTGGGGCATATGAAGATTGTAGATGGCGGTGGAAAGTCGAAAGTTTGGGTCATTGAGGGGAATACTATCAAGTCTGTTCCTGTGAACATTGGCATGACCGACGGCACACATACGCAGATACTGTCGGGTGTAAGCCGTGGACAAGTGATTGTTACCAGCGTTTCAGCCGTGACGAATGAGGACGAAACAACGGCCGACAGCAGTGATCAGAGTCCGTTTGGACCTAAGGGTCCTGGACAAAAGAAGAAGTAATCGTGACGTAGAATGAAAGGAAAAGCGAATATGAATGACATGGTTGACGAGAAGAAAGTCATCATAGAGTTG
Organism: Prevotella sp. HMSC077E09; assembly: GCF_001814685.1. Taxonomy (NCBI): domain Bacteria; kingdom Pseudomonadati; phylum Bacteroidota; class Bacteroidia; order Bacteroidales; family Prevotellaceae; genus Prevotella; species Prevotella sp. HMSC077E09. The sequence goes on from NZ_KV817555.1 coordinate 1,758, forward strand.
CAGAATGTGAAGCGAGACTTTATGGTTGGTGACGAACTTGTGCATGCCTTGCGTGGCGTTTCGTTCAAGATTTTGGAGGGAGAATTCGTTACAATCATGGGTAAATCCGGCTCAGGAAAGTCCACATTGCTTAATCAGTTGGGCTGTCTTGACACGCCAAGTAGTGGGGAATATTATCTGGATGGCGTCTCTGTGCGCAACATGTCAAGGAGTCAGAGAGCGGTTCTGCGTAATAGAAAGATTGGTTTTATATTCCAGAACTATAACCTTCTGCCCAAGACGACGAGCGTGGAGAACGTGGAACTGCCGCTGATGTATAATGCAAGCGTGTCTGCAGAAGAGCGGACGGCGCGTGCAATAGAGGTATTAAAGGCTGTGGGATTGGGCGAACGACTCTATCATAAATCTAATCAGATGTCGGGAGGACAGATGCAACGTGTGGCTATTGCACGTGCATTGGTCAACAATCCGGCGGTGATTCTGGCCGATGAAGCAACAGGTAACCTCGATACTCGTACCTCGTTTGAGATTCTTGTGCTGTTTCAGAAACTGCATGCAGAGGGTAGAACCATCATATTTGTAACCCATAATCCTGATATAGCCCGTTATTCCAGCCGGAATATTCAGTTGCGTGACGGCAGAGTTATCAGTGATGAGTATAACAACAACATTCAGAGTGCAGCGGAAGGACTGGCTGCCTTGCCTGCAAACTCTGATGAATAAAACAGCTGTTCATTATGAATTATATCAATCTTATTAAGATAGCAGTACGCGCAATCCTTGCAAATAAGATGCGATCTTTCCTCACTGCGTTGGGCATTATCATTGGCGTGGCATCGGTTATCACGATGCTTGCCATCGGACAAGGCTCCAAAAAGAGCATTCAAGAGAATGTAGCGCAGATGGGATCTAATATGATTATGATTCATCCGGGTGCTGATATGCGAGGCGGTGTGCGTCAAGATGCCTCTTCAATGGAGACGTTAAAGATGCAGGATTACAACAATATAAAAGACCAATGCGATTATATTAAGGCCATAAGTCCAGTGGTAAGCAGTAACGGTCAATGGATTTATGGCAACAACAACACACCTTCGAGCATCTATGGGGTTAATCAAGACTATTTGGAAATACGTCAGTTGAGTGTTGAAGACGGTGAGATGTTCACCGAAAATGATATTAAAGGCGCTGCGAAAGTATGCGTTGTAGGGCAAACAGTGGTAGATAATCTGTTTCCTAATGGGGCAGATCCCGTCGGAAAAGTGGTTCGTTTCGGGTCTATTCCCTTTCGTATCGTGGGCGTACTGAAGAAGAAAGGCTATAATTCTATGGGCATGGATCAGGACGATTTGGTGCTTGCGCCATATACAACTGTGATGAAACGTATCCTTGCTCAAACCTATTTAAGTGAGATTCAGTGTTCAGCTATCACGGAAGCCCTTACAGAAAAGGCCATAGAACAACTTACAGAAATACTGCGTCGAGACCATAAATTAAAGGATGCTACTGACACTTCAGAGGCTGATGCCGATGACTTTAACATCCGATCTCAGGAAGAACTCTCTTCAATGATGAACTCGACGACCGATACAATGACTGTTCTTCTGGGCTGTGTTGCAGGGATTTCGCTGATAGTTGGAGGCATTGGAATCATGAATATCATGTATGTTTCGGTGACAGAACGCACTCGTGAGATTGGTCTTCGTATGAGTGTAGGTGCCCGTGGCGTTGATATTCTGAATCAGTTCCTTATCGAAGCCATCTTACTTAGCGTCACGGGAGGTCTTATTGGTGTAGTAATTGGCATAGGAGCATCGTATAGTGTCAAGCTGATAGCACATTGGCCAATCTATATTCAAGCTTGGAGTATCGTCATGAGCTTTGCTGTTTGCACGCTCACCGGTGTGTTCTTCGGTTGGTATCCGGCCAAGAAAGCGGCGCAATTAGACCCTATTGAGGCCATTAGATATGAGTAAGCAGGAGGCAGAAAGGCTCTTGCCAAAAGATAACCCCCAGTCTTTTGCTTTGTTTTGGCATGCAGGTTTGCAGGTAAAGTCAAAGCAAAAGATTAGGGGTTAAATTATTCTTATGAGTTGAAACAGGTTCCTATTTACTTCTCCGGCACTTCAATAAGCACTTGTTTCAACAGTTTCCAGAAGGGTTCTACGGTTGAAATCTGGCAACGTTCATTAGTTGTGTGAGGGCTAAGAAGCGTAGGACCGAGGCTGACAACATCCATATTAGGATATTTTTCCAAGATGACTGAACACTCAAGTCCTGCGTGATCAACCTGCACAATCGCCTCTTTGCCATTCTGTTCCTTATAGATACGTTTCAGCATGTTAAGGATTTCGCTGTTTGGATTGGGGTCCCAACCGCCATAACTGCCGCTGGCTTCAACTTTCATTCCAGCCATGTTGAAACAGCTTTCGAGTGTCTTTACAGCATAATCTTTCATGTCTTCGCGTGATGAACGCACAAGAATCTTGAAGGCAGCCTTGCCATTTTCTATTTTAATAATGGCCAAGTTGCTCGATGTTTCAACAACATCGGGATAGGCAGGTATCATTCGAACCACCCCATTATGACATGCATAGATAGCATCAATGAGGTTATCTTGTATCTCAACAGGCACTTCTGTCTTCGGAGTTTCTACCTTTTCAGCAAAGAATTCAATGTTTTCTTCGATGTATTTGTATTCATCTTCGAAGTCAGCTTTCCAGTCATCAACAAGTGCTTTCACTGCTTCTACGTTCTCTTTAGGCATGGTCAGCACGACTTCTGCCTTGAAAGGAATGGCATTTCTCATGTTACCTCCGTTCCAAGAAACCAGGCGAGCTTCGCAGGTTTCAATGGCTTCGCGCACGAAACGCACCATGAGTTTGTTTGCATTTGCACGCCCCTCATGGATTTCCAAGCCTGAATGTCCGCCTCGAAGTCCTTTCAGTGTGACCTTCAATGCAGCGTCTTCAGGATCAGTTTCCACCTCTTCATAATCAAGAGTTGTATCGACATCCACACCACCGGCACTGCCAATGACAAACTTACCCCACATCTCTGAGTCGAGATTGAGCATGATATCGCCATTCAATTCGCCTTTAGGCAGGTCGTTTGCACCAAACATTCCGGTTTCTTCATCGGCTGTGATGAGGCCTTCAACAGGGCCATGTTGCAAGTCGGTTGCCTCCATAACGGCCATGATTGCAGCTACACCTAAGCCGTTGTCGGCACCAAGTGTGGTTCCTTTTGCTCTCACCCAACCCTCTCCATCGATATAGGTTTCGATTGGATCTGTTTCGAAATTATGATTACTTTCAGGCGACTTCTGAGGTACCATGTCCATATGTGCCTGCATAAGTACGACTTTTCGACGCTCCATTCCAGGCGTTGCAGGCTTCTTCATGACGATATTGTTGCCCTCATCTATAAAAGCTTCAACCCCCACTCGCTTTGCAAAGTCGAGCAAGAACTGCTGAACTTTCTCCAAATGGCCTGAAGGACGTGGGACCTTTGTCAATGCATCGAAGTTTCGCCAGATGCAACTTGGCTGTAGATTTGCAATTTCATTCATAATATAATGATTTAATAGATTGGATTATTCATGTTGAACAGTGTCGTTTCTCTTGGTGAATGCCAATGCTAACCAGGCGTAGAGGCCCAGCAGAACGACGAGAAGAGTCTGCACACTATGCACGATAAGAACGAAATAAAGGGCATCAGTTTCTCCCACACCATAAAGGATAAGCATCGTCTTTACGGCGAAATGCCATGGCCCTGCACCGTTGGGTGTAGGCACAATCACGGCGATGCTGCCCACGATAAAGGTAACCAATGCGCAGGAAAGTGACAGTCCCGAGGTGGCTTTGAAACAGAAGAACGTGAGGTAATAGTGCATGAAATAGCTTCCCCAAATGGCTATGGTGTAGAAGAGGAAAAGCGGTACATTGTGCACATCTTTCAACGAACTGACCCCTTGCCAGATACCTTTGAGCGTGCCTTTCACCTTATTTATAAAGCGCAACCGACGGAGAAGATAGTAGAGCAGAATAAGAACTGCGACGCCACAGACGGCAGTAACCAACCAACCTGCAAGCGAGAAATTGGTAAAGAGGGTATCAATCCGCGTGCCGGTTTTGTCAAAGAAACGCGTAAAAACGGGTATCTGAGAAAGAAAAGTGAGCAGTGCAATCAGCAGAACAAGCAGGGAATCAATGGCACGTTCGGTCACTACAGTGCCTATGGCCTTGGGAAAAGAAACGCCATCATAATGCTTCAGCACGCCGCAACGGGCGAATTCGCCCATTCGGGGCACAATAAGACTGACGGCATATGACAGGAAAATTGAATAAACAGCAGTCAAAGTGCGGGGCTTTTCACCGATAGGTTCAAGCGTCTGTCGCCAGCGCCAACCGCGAAAGGCCTGTGCCGATATGCCGAAAGGAAACGACAACAGCATCCACATCCAGTTCATCTTGTGGAACAGAACGTCGCTGATGCTGTGGAAATCGAAATCGCGATACATCCAATAAAGAATGACTCCGCCGAGCAATAACGGCAGAACAATCTTGATGAATTTAGCTGATAGTTTCTTCACTTTCTACTATTTAATGTTACAAATTTAGATAAAATAGATTAAATAAAAGCATGAAGAACGATGTTTAACGAAATTAAATAAACCCGTTTCAGTGTTTATATCCATGCTGATGTCTATGGTGTAAACTTCTTTACAAAAGCCTTTTGGAGAGTGGCCTCGCTGAAAAATAAAAGTCACTCGGGCGGAAATACGCGAGTTTTAAGGGTGTTTTGTAAGATATTGAGAATGAGATGGTTAAGTCATTAAGTTCAAAATATGAGCAAAAATGTGATGAAGATATGTGCTCATTTGACGCTGGTTGCGTTGTCATCTGCATCAAAATAGGCTGTAAAGTGATGCGAATGGCGCGGTGATTTGATGCAAAAAGCGGCCTAAAGTGACTTGAATTGTGAAAAAACAGGATGCTTGTTGCGCATTCAAGACTGTTTTGTGAGTTGATTTTAGGTTTTGAGAAGCGATTTCGTTTCTATTTCATCAAATTTCAAAGGCCGTTTTCTTAGCAGTAATTTTTTACATTTTCAACTTAAAAGGAAACTTAAGTTACCGTGTAATTCGCCTTGTGGTTAGGAGCTATTTTCATGAGATTACAATGTAAACAGAAACTTTCAGTAGCTTGAAAAGCTACAGCACAGTCAGTAATGTCGAATTTATTTAATGCATAATGCACAATTCATAATGCATA